>NZ_JAJQRC010000010.1:0-91347 GCF_046533115.1 Treponema sp. TIM-1 | reverse complement strand
AAAAAAAGTAGAGAGGGAGGGGGAGGGGGGGGGGGGGGGGGGGGGTAGGTGAACCAGGACGGTTTATGCGTTTGTCAAGAAAATCCTTCAAGAAAAAACCCTCCATACTGCATACCGCGGCGGGAAGGCTCCAGGAGCCGCGCCACGGGAATGTTCCATTGTATCACCGGTGTCCCTATGGACGCAAGAGGACCCATTGCCTCATAAGTAATCTAACCCAAACGGCCATACCTATTTAAGAAATTTACCACGAAGGCGAAGAAGGCGAAGAAGGTAAATAAGTAAGAAAGAAGAATTAAGGGGGAGAAGCATGAAGAAGAACGGCCCGCTTATTAATTTCTTTCTTTCTTCCTTCCTTCTTCGCCTTCTGCGCCTTTGTGGTCGAATTCTCTTCGCGGTCGAATTCTCTTCCAGGTGTTTGCGAGGTATAATCCTTCGTTTTTTTTTGGGATTTTTCTCTTTTTTATCTCCGGGATTCCGAAAATAATACTAATGAACCTACTCGTGTTACATGAGAAAGAAGAAAAAAGCAGTGCGGACCGGCTGGTCAGGTTTATTAAACGAAAAAAGTATAAGGTAACGGTTTCCTCCTGTACCGTTACGCCTGACCGGCCGGATTCCCTCGGGGATGGTTTTTTCGATGCTTCTCATATTATGGCAATTCTTTCCGAATCCTCGGCCCGCAGCCCCTGGTTTAGTTTTGTGGCGGGGTTTTCCCTGGGTTCCGGCCGTGCCTTACTCGGGTATCCCGCGGTTTCCGGGGAGCTTCGGCTTCCCCCGTCGTATCAGGTTATCCTGATTTCTAACGATAATGACCTGGACGCCTATCTTGCCGTGGAAACCGAAGAATGGGCGCAGAAAGAGGCGTACCGCCGGGCAAAGGCGGCCCTACTGGATATGGGAATACCCTTTAACGAGGAATCCCTGGAAAATTGTATCCGGGAACAGAAATACCAGGCGGTTTCCCATTTTATCGATGCGGGGTTTTCCCCCAATGCCCGGGATAAATTCGGGGTGCCCCTCTTGAACCTTGCCGCCCGGGCGGGGGATCTGCATATCGTCAAACTGTTGCTCAAGGCCGGCGCGTCGGTAAACCTCCAGGCGGAAGACCGGGGTACCACCGCCCTCATCGACAGTACCGCGGGAAAATACCTTGCTATCATGGAGTTGCTGCTGGAAGCCGGGGCCGAGGTGAACCTGAAAAGCAAGGATGGACAATCGGCCCTGATCATCGCCGTGGGTCTCAATGACGAAGCTTCCACGGAGCTGTTACTCAAGGCAGGGGCAAACGCCGACGAGCCCGATAGTCTGGGGGCAAGCGCCCGGAAATATGCCCTGCTGTTTAATAAGCCCGCCATGGTGGAGCTTTTTAAGACCTATGCCGGCCAATAAGGGCCCTTTTTGGAGTTTATCACATGAATACCCTGGAAGAACTGTTTGAAAAAATTTCCGGCGCCCGGCACGGTATCGCCCTGACCGGGGCGGGGATAAGTACCCTTTCGGGAATCCGGGATTTTCGGGGGAAAAACGGCCTGTATCAAGAGGAAGGCACGGAAAAGATCTTTGACATCGATTATTTCAGGGTGGATCCCTCTTTTTATTATACGGCCGCGGCTTCCTTCATCTATAATATCCATGAAAAAGAACCTTCGGTGGTCCATAAAACCCTGGGGCTCCTGGAGCAGCGGGGCCTGCTTCAGGCGGTGATCACCCAGAATATCGATCTGCTCCACCAAAAGGGGGGAAGCCGCCGGGTCATTGAGATCCACGGTTCCCCTTCCATCCACTACTGTCCCGCCTGTTCGGATCCCTTCGTCATCGAGGATCTGGCCGCTGCTCCCCCGGCTGCTCCCTTTCCCCCGGGGGATCTTATGCGCTTTGAGGAGGTGGCCGAGCTGGTCAAGGCCGGGGAACTGCCCCGGTGTACCCGCTGCGGCGGGGTGTTAAAACCGGCGATTACCTTTTTTGGCGAAAGCCTGCCGGTCCGGGCCCTGCGTACCGCCGAGGCCGCGGCCCGTGAGGCGGATCTCATGTTGGTTTTGGGGACCAGTTTGACGGTCTATCCCGCCGCGGCCCTCCCGGAACTTACCCTGCGGGCAGGGGGGAGCCTCGTGATTGTCAACAACCAGGCCACCCCCCTGGACAGCCGGGCGGTTCTTCATTTTAGCGATTTAGAAGAAGTTTTTGACGGCTTGTTTTCCCTTATCCACACCGAATAAAACCCGGTTGGTTTGGGAACGACCCTTTGTTATGGAGGCATTAGTATGGTCATGTCACGGAAAATTCTGATGGTTTTTGGTATTGTTTTTCTCATTATGCCGGGCCTAAGCGCTCAAAACCTGCGAAGCATGAGCTTTAACGGAGCCACCGGCCTGTTTATGGTCCCCACCGGGAATATAGGCTGGGAAAGATCCGCCGGCCTGGAGTTCGGCTATCATGGGATCCTCAACAGGAACTCCAACCACCTGTTTAATCTGGGGGCAAGCTTCTTCAGGTTTGCGGAACTAAGTTTCGCCTTTGACCTCCAGGATAATAATTATTATGATGCCCAAAATAATGATCTCATCATCGGAACCAAAATACGGATTCCCTCTTTTAACCGGGATACCTCTATCGGAATAGGCGGAAATCTACAGCTTTTGAACATCGGCGAGGACCGCTACACCAACCGGCGCTTCAACCGGGCCGTAGGCGGATATTATGTGGCCGGACAGATCTATGGGGCGGTCACCTACCGGAGTACCTTTTTTGGTTCCCGGGCGGAAACTTCCGTGGCGGTGGGAAAAACCTTTTATAGGGGTATGGACAGCAGTATAGATTTCGGTATGGGTTTTGATCTGCTCCTGCTCCCCCAATACCTGGACCGTTTTGTCCATGTTATTATTGATTTTGCGAATTTCTCCTATTCCGACAGTCCCAACCCACGGATATCCACCAACCGGGGCATTCTCAACACCGGGCTGCGGATTGATCTATCCGCCATTCCCCCCCTTAATAAGTTCAAGTTTACCATTGATGCCTTGCTGACCGACGGCTTTGACGAGGGCCGTTCCTTTAGCGTGGGGGCGGTGTTCGGGGTTCCCCTCTAGTAGATGGTTCCCCCCAGGAGGCGGCTGATGATCTCCACCGCCATCCGGGCGGTCTGATTCCGCACGTCCAGTACCGGGTTGACCTCAACCACCTCCACGGAACCCAGGAGCCCTGAGGCGGCCAGTTCCTCCGAGAGGAGGAGTACCTCCCGGTACGAGAAGCCCCCGGTCAGGGGAATTCCCACCCCCGGAGCTATCATCGGGTCCAGGGCGTCCATATCCACACTGACATGGAGGCGGTCCACCCGGGCCTTAAAAAAGGCGGTTATTTCCCGGGCGGTTTGGGCGATCCCCAAACGGTCCACCTCGGTCATGGTAAAGACCCGGAGTCCTGCCCGGCGCATCAGGTCCTTTTCCTTCCGGTCCAGGTCCCGTACCCCGGCAAGGGCCACATTGGTCGTTTCCAGTTTGACAAAATCTCCGTGGAGGGCGGTAAGTTCCTTTCTGCCGTAGCCGCAGGCCGCGGCCAGGACCATGCCGTGGATGTTCCCCGAGGGGGAAGTTTCCGGGGTGTTAAAGTCCCCGTGGGCATCCACCCAGAGAACCCCCCAGCGCTGCCCCCGTTTTCGGTAGGCCGCCCCCAGCCCCGAGAGGCTCCCGATGGCAATGGAATGGTCCCCCCCCAGGATCAGGGGGAAGCGGCCTTCGTCCAGGGCCTGTTCCACCCGCTGGGCCAGCTCCCCGCAGGCCGCGGCAATGGGCGCCAGGTACTTGGCGGAGCTATCCCCCTCCGTCAGAAACTCCTGGGCCGGTACGGGGATCCCGGGGAAACATTCTTCGCTTTCGTGGCCCCCGTCGGTAAGGGCCTCCTTAAGGCCCGCGAGACGGATGGCGGAGGGGCCCATATCGCTCCCCCGGCGGCTGGCCCCAAAGTCCAGGGGCAGCTCAATGACCCGGATCTTCATAGGCCTTCCGAATCTTGGACCGCCCCGGCTTTTTCCAGGACCTCCAGGGCTTTATCCGTCCGGGTCAGGCAGGGGTTTTTCCCCAGGATGCGGATCGAGCCGAAGAGGGGAGGGCTGACCCGTTTTCCGGTTACCGCCACCCGAAGGGGCATGAGGAGGTCCCCCAATTTTATCCCCTCCTTTTCCGCCGTGGCCTTGACCAGGGCTTCGGCCCCAAGATCGTCCAGAGCGGCCAGGTTTTCCAGCAGGTCCCGGCCCAGCCGCAGCAGGATTATGGTATGGGCCAGGTCTGATTTTTTGGGAATAAACTCCGCCGCCGCCGGGACCGGGGGTTCGGAAAAGAGGTAGTCCAGTTTTTCCGGTATTTCGTGGAGAAAGGAGATCCGCTCCTTGATAAGGGGTATGGCGGCAACAAAGGCCGCCTTTTCCTCCGGGCCGGGACCTTTCCCCGCCCCGCCGAAAAGTCCCGCCTCTATCGCGTAGGCTAGGGCAAGCTCCGCCAATGCCTCATCCCCCTTCATCCGGATATACTGGCCGTTGTACCATTCCAGCTTCTTGTAATCAAAGACCGCCGGGGCCTTGTTGAGCTTCTCCAGGGCGAAGCGCTCCGCCAGTTCCCCCAGGGTGTAGAGGTCCTTCCCCTCCTCATAGGAACAGCCCAGGAGGGCCACGTAGTTCAGCAGGGCCTCGGGCAGATAGCCCTGGCGGCGGAACTCGTCCACGCTGGTGGCCCCGTGGCGTTTGCTGAGTTTCTTTCCGTCCTGGCCCATCACCATGGGGAGGTGGCAGAATTCCGGGGGGGACCAGCCGAAACTCCGGTAGAGGATCACGTGCAGGGGTGTGGAGGGGAGCCACTCCTGGGCCCGCAGTACATGGCTTATCCCCATGAGGTGATCGTCTACCACATTGGCCAAATGGTAGGTGGGGAAGCCGTCGGACTTGAGAAGAACCGGGTCGGGGTTTATATCCTCGTTTTTCCATTCGATATTCCCCAGAAGCCGGTCTCGAAATCGGGTGGTCTCCCCCAGGGGAATTTTGAGCCGGACGGTGTGGGCCTCTCCGGAGCGGACCCGTTCGGCCCCTTCCTCCGGGGAAATATCCCGGCATCGCCGGTCATATCCGGTTTCCCCGGAACGGGCCGCTTCCCGCTCCTCCCGAATTTTTTCCAGCCGCTCTGGGGAACAGAAGCAATAGTAGGCCCTGCCGGCCGCCACCAGTTCCCCGGCATATTTCCGGTAGATCTCGAACCGTTCCGACTGTACATAGGGGGCATAGGGTCCCCCCACATCGGGTCCCTCATCCCAGGGGATCCCCAGCCAGGCAAAGGTGTCGTAGAGGTTCTGGACAAAGACCGCCTCCGAACGGGTCCGGTCGGTGTCCTCCAGCCGCAGGATGAACTTACCTCCCTGGGACCGGGCAAAAAGGTAGTTAAAAAGGGCGGTCCTTACCCCCCCGATGTGCTGCAATCCCGTAGGGGAAGGGGCGTAACGGTCTCGAATTTCCATACTGTTTTGAGCTTACTACAAGCTGCCGAAACAGGCAAGGTTAGTACTTTACGTGGAAGTCATGGGCTGGTTCGTGAGGTTCCGGTGATTCGTGGTTAATTCCGGCAAAACCGTTGAATTTTACCACCTAAAAGGGTATAGTAAGTCCAGGAGTATATATATGGGAACAGAACCGGTCAATGGGGAAAATAAGAGCGAGGGGCAGCTCCTTGCCGAGAAACTCACCTTTGAGCTAAAAAATTGTTGGGATACGGCGGAGCCTGAGGATCGCCCCAGGATCCATGCGTTTGCCGAAGGGTACAAGAGCTTTTTAGACCGGGGTAAAACCGAACGGGAGTTTGTGGGCCAATGCCTGGATATATTACGCCGGGAGGGCTTCATCGATATTGAAACCCTACTCGGGGGGGAGGGGAAACTGTCCCCGGGGGCGAAGGTATACCAGAACATTCGGGGAAAGTCCCTGGTGTTTGCGGTAATCGGCCGCAGGCCCCTGGGAGAAGGGCTTAATATAGTAGGGGCCCATGTGGATTCGCCCCGGATCGATCTGAAAACCAATCCCCTCTATGAAGATTCGGGGCTTGCCCTGTTTGATTCCCATTATTACGGGGGCATTAAACATTACCAGTGGACCGCCATGCCCCTGGCCATGCACGGTACGGTGATCGACAAGGGGGGGAAAAAGTCCAGTATCTGTATCGGCGAGGATCCGGGGGATCCGGTTTTTACGATCACCGATCTGCTGCCCCACCTTGCCCGGGATCAGATGCAGAAAAAGGCCGCTGAATTTTTCGACGGGGAGGATCTTAATATCCTGGTGGGTTCCGAGCCCTATAAGGACGATAAGGCCAAAGACCGGGTTAAACTTAAACTCCTCAGCCTGCTCCACGAAAAGTACGGCCTGGTGGAGGAGGATTTTGCCGGGGCGGAATTTGAGTTTGTCCCCGCCTATAAGGCCCGGGATATCGGCCTGGACCGGAGCATGATAGGGGGGTATGGCCATGACGACCGCTGCTGTGCCTATCCTGCCTTTCAGGCGGTCCTGCATTTTGTCCCGGCCCCGGCGATCCCGGAAAAAACCGTGATCTGTCTTCTTACGGATAAGGAAGAAATAGGTTCCGTGGGCAATACCGGCGCCCAGTCCCGGCTCTTTGAAAATTTTGCCGCCTACCTCTGTTCCAAAACCATGGATCATTACTCTGAAATTGAACTCCGCCGGTGTCTGGGTAATTCTTCCATGCTTTCCGCGGATGTTAACGCGGCCTATGATCCCAATTTTGATTCGGTTTATGACAAAAAGACCGCTTCTCATTTCGGCAAGGGTATTGTGTTAAGCAAATACACCGGCCGGGGCGGGAAATTCGGCGGCAGCGAGGCCAACGCCGAGTTTTGTCAAAAGGTGCAGGGGATCTTCAATAAAAACCAGATCCGTTGGCAGTTCGGCGATCTGGGCAAGGTGGATCAGGGCGGCGGCGGAACCATCGCCCTCTTTGTCGCCCATCTGGGGGTGGAGGTTTTGGACTGTGGTATCCCGGTCCTTTCCATGCATTCCCCCTTTGAGGTGATAAGCAAAATCGACCTCTATACCACCTACCGGGGGTATATCGCCTTTCTCCAGGAAGCCTAGCCCCCGCAATATGTAGGCATTTTGATCCGGCCAGGGTAAAAGCGGTATAAGCCCCTCTACGTGCGCTCCGGAGCATTTTAGGTAAAATGTAGGTAAGCAGAGCTAAATAACCTGTAATTCCTTGTAACATAAGGAAATAGAAAAATATGGGCGATACAAGAGTCGAACTTGTGACCCCCAGCGTGTCATACTGGTGCTCTAACCAACTGAGCTAACCGCCCCAATAATGGCGCCGCGTCAGCGGCGTTAATTCAAAAAATTCTACAGGGCCAGGAACCAACATTGGCCGCTGTACCCCCCTCAGGCGGGCGGGGTTTATCCCGCCCAGCGTTCCGCTTCAAAAAAAGCTTTAGGTTTCCCCTCCGGGGAAACTGGACCCGCGCCGCGTCAGCGGCGTTAATTACATAAAATCCGCAGGGCCCGCCCATCCCGGCATGCGAGCCGGCGAGCATGTTTCCCTCAAAAAAGCGGCGCGGCGTGGGCCCGAAAAAGGCCCCATCCCCGACCATATCTACCGGCCCGAACCAATATTGGCCGCTGTCCCCCTCTCAGGCGGGCGGGGTTTATCCCGCCCAGCGTTCCGGTTCAGAAACGGCTTTAGGGTTTCCCCTACATACGTTCACGAATAGCGACATTTACCTCGATCTTACCGAAGGAACCCAGTTCCATGGGCACGATCAGCGCTTCTACCTTGAGGGTATTGGAAACCTCCATATTATCACCGGTAAAAAGAGCGGGAGGGGTAAGATCGAACTTGAATCCCAGATCGTGAAGTTTGGTAACCGCCTGGGCAGTGATCATATTGGCAAGCTCCTGAATAGTGGCTTTGGCCATCTCGTCCAAAACCGTAAAGGTCTCACCGTTCATGATACCCGCCACGGCCAGGGCCGTCTCTTTAGTCATGTCAAACAGGACCCGTCCTTCCACATCGCCCGCAAGGCCGACCAGAGCCGCAACCCCCATTATCGACATACTTGTGGACTTGAGGTACAGGTCCCCCCGCTTTACCTCAGCGTTCAGCACTTCCTTAAGCACATTAAAAGCTGCCTCACTAAAAGGGTTGATATATTCAACTCTCATACAAATGCTCCTTCCCAATAATTACTATCATTACCGCATAAACGCAGATACAGGATCCTTACCCACCGCTTTCCATTCGTGCCCGGTTAGACGCTCATTTCTTCCCAAAATAACTATACTCCGGCTCTTTAATTTTTCTACAAATCCGGCGATAACCCGTTCCTGATCCGGCACGGAAAAAAAGGACAACAGGTCCCTGGCCAAAATAATATCCAATTCCGGCAGTGAATTCTCATTTAAAATATCGTGATATTCAAACAACAATGAATCCTTGATAGTCTGGTTAAAACTATACCCATTCCGTCCCCGGGTCATAAATCCCCGGCAATGTTCGGGGACTTCATCTAAATCGAAAACCATATTCGGCGCCTGGGATATGGACATGATATCATTGTCGTTGGCCCATATTTTTATCCTGCCGTCAGGATATCTTGATTTAAGTATACACACAAATGAAAAAGTTTCATAGCCCTTACCGCAGCCCGGGTTCCATACTTGGATATTATTCGAGTTGAGATCCGGCAATATACCCTTGACCGCGGCGGCATAATCATCATCCCAGAATTTCCCGGAACAGGGGGAATAAAAGGGAACCAGGAATTCCGCTGCATCGGCTTCGTTTTTAAACTGCAGCTCCGCTCCCGTCCGGGTAGCGGCCCAATCGCTAAAACGCCGGGTCAGCCATTCCTCATTGAGGGGGCTTGCGGCAAAGTGTTTTAACGCCAAAAGGCTTTCCTTGATAAAGCCCAGGGCCGACTCGGAATCTGCCTGGGATGGGGCGGCGGCCGGGACAAAGTAGGCTTCCGGGGAAACATCCTGCATCACCTGACCCCGGGGTTTCTGTTTCTCCTCGTCGGTTTGGGTAAAGATCCGGATCACATCCAGGATAATGTAAAGATCCCCCTGTTTTTCCACCACGCCGCTGATGAATTTGATGTTTATATCCCCGAAAATAGGGTGCGGCGGCTGGATGGTGTCGGAGTTAATTCCCACCACCTTATCGATTTTATCCACAATGGTCCCATAGACCCGGTCCTCGATGCGGAGGATTAGCATATTTTCCTGGCCGTCGTCCTTGATATCCAAGGGGAGATGAAAAAAAGTTCTGAGGTCTATGATGGGGATAATATCGCCCCGGAGGTTATATACCCCCCGGACAAAGGAGGCGGCGTTGGGGACATAGGTGAATTTGTCCGCCTTGGCGATCTCCTTCACATTCATAATATCCACCCCATAATCCTTTCCCGCCAAAGAAAAAGTTACCATTTTAAAATCAACCGTATCGACCCGTTCTTTTTGTTCCTGCAATTCGGCGTTAACCGTTGCCAAGTCTTTTATCATCGCCATGGGCTTTCCTCGCTATTAAATCGACGCTTCGCGGACGCGGCGTTGTTCCATTTCCTTTCGGAGTCCTAGTTCCAAAAGTTGGCTGACATCAATGATAAGGGAAACGGAACCGTCCCCCAGAATTGATGCCCCGGCGATACCCGGAGAATTGGTATACTGATCCCGCAGGGGTTTAATTACCACATCCTCCTCACCGATAAGGCTGTCCACCATAAAGCCCATCTTTTTCTCCGCGGTTCCCACGATAACCACAAAATTGTACTCCTGATGTTCCTCGGTTTTTATGCCGAAAAGGCGGTTCAGCCGAAGCAGGGAAAGGACATCGTTGCGGATATTAAAGACCTCGTAATTATCGATCATCTTGATATCCTCAGGTTTCAGCCTGAGGCTTTCAATGACCGAGGTAATGGGAATGGAGTAGATTTCCGTCCCCACCCGAACCAGGAGCCCCTGGATAATCGCCAGGGTCAGGGGTAATTTGATGGTGAATTTGGTCCCCTTGCCCCGTTCGGAATTCACGGTAACGGTACCGTTGAGTTTTTCTATTTGTCGGCGGACCACGTCAAGCCCCACTCCCCGGCCGGATATGGCGGTAATGGTTTTTGCGGTGGAGAAACCCGGCTCAAAGATCAGGTTGAAGGCCTCCACATCGGTGAGGAGTTTGTTGGGGCTGATAAGTCCCCGTTCTACGGCCTTGGATTTTACCGCCTCCACGTCAATACCCTTGCCGTCGTCGGATATTTCGATGATGATCATGTTCCCTTCGTTGTTGGCCTTGAGGAGGACCATCCCCTCTTCGGGTTTTCCCGCGGCCCGGCGTTCTTCCACCGACTCAATGCCGTGATCCACCGAATTCCGGACCGAGTGCATGATAGGATCCAGCAGGTCCTCGATGACCGATTTATCCAGCTCGGTCTCTTCCCCTTCGATAACCAGGTTGATCTTCTTGTTGAGGCTCTTGGAAAGGTCCCGAACCAGCCGGGGGAAACGGCTGAAGATCTGGCTGATGGGCACCATGCGGATCCGCATAACCCCTTCCTGGAGTTCCCCGGTGATCCGTCCCAGATTCTGGGAGGTAGAACGGAATTTACCCACATCGGTTTTAAGGGTCGTCTCGAATCCTTCGAACAGGGAGAAGATCCCCCCGTATTCGTCCCCGATTTCCTTACGGACCTCCTTGATGGACCGTCCGTTCTGGATGCTTTCCAGGTAATCGGGCAGGCTGTCAAAGAGGGCCTTGATCCGGTCCCGGTAGGTTGCTCCCAGGCTGTGAAGCTCGTTGAGCAGATCGTTAAATTGGTTACTGATCTGGTTAAAGGTGGCCTTGGTGATGACCGTTTCCGACACCAGATTGAGGAGATCGTCGATCCGTTTGGAGTCCACCCGGAGGATGGACCCGGCCTCTTTACCGGCCTTTTTGGCATCCGCCCCCGGTCCTTCCGCGGCAGGAGCCGCCTTGGGCGCCTCAGGGGCGGGGGCCTTGGCAGCAGGCGCGGGGGCAGCAGGCGCAGCCTGGGGCGCGGCGGGCGCAGTCTGGGGCGCCGGGGCAGGCGCGGCCTGGGGTATGGCTTGTTTCTCCCGCAGGGTGGTAATATCCGCGATATCCGCCGAGAGGCTTACGTCGGGGATGACCACGTACCGTTTGAGATCCTCCGGCGTCTTGGCGCTGGCGATAAAATAGGTCACCGAGGGATAAAAAACGTCTTCGTATAGGGCTTCAAAGTCGGGGATCGTCTTAAGAATGGTCCCCTCACTTTTCAGCGCCGCGTAGACCTGGATACCCCCCACGGTATTCATCAGGCTGCTTTCATCAAATTGGACCGCCACCCGGTAAATAGTCCGGCCGTCCTCTACCGAATTCTTGAGTTCCTGGATTTCATCGTCCGAAAGTGCCGGCCCGGAGGCCGCCGGGGCCTGAACCGGTGGAGGCGGAGGTGGCGGAGCAGCGGGTTTGGGCGCGGATTTCGCGGCGCCCTTTTTATGGGCCGAACCTTCGGGTAGCAGCGCGGAAAGACGCCCCTCTATTTCGGAGGTATCTTCTTGATAAACAGAACCGTCCATGCGCTGGGTGATCATCGCCTTGATAATGTCTATAGCGGCAAGCAGGGTATCGACCACATCCTCATTTATGGTAACCACATCGGAACGGATGGCGTCCAATACGTCCTCCACCAGGTGGGTGAAATGGGAAAGCTCCATCATTTCCACGGTGGCCGCCCCCCCTTTTAGGGTATGAGCCGCCCGGAAAATCTCATCTACCGCATCCCGATTTCCGCCCTCATTCTCAAGAACCAGAATATTCTGTTCCAGCGTATCAACCTGCATTTGGGCTTCGCTGAAAAAATCTTTGAGAAGTTCTTCATTATTTGGATCAAGATAATCACTCATATTAGATTAATCTTATACACAATTTGGGTTACGTCAAGGGATCTACCCATTAAATTCTTCCCGAAATACCGGAAACCGCTTAAAACTTCATATTTACCAATTTATCCTTCCGTTTTTGTACCGGCGGAACCTTCGGTGATAAAATTTGCCTCCGCTTCGGGGATCCGGACCGACTTCAGGGTGAGGAGAACGACCTCATTGAGCTCTTCCCCCCCCTTAAGGGAAACCGGGGTCTCCAGTCCCAGGGCGGGGATCAGCACCAGCCCCCGGTTTCCCCGTTTTTCCAGGACCACCCCTTCCCAGGAGGAATCCCTTTTATCGGAGAGATAAACCATGATCCAATGGGTCCGGGAGGTCCGTTCCGCGTGGAGATTTGCCTGGGCCGCGGCATCGGCGGCGGCTAAACGGAGGAGGAGTTCATCTTCCCCCAGGATCGCATCCGACTCGGCCGTTCCCTCCCGCAAAAATCCCCGGATTTGCTGATGGGCCAAAAGGTCCGTATACCGCCGCAGGGGGCTGGTTACCTGGGTATACCGGTCCAGGCCCAGGCTCCAGTGGGAAGCGGGCCGTACCGATAAGATCCGGGGCCGCATGCACCGCCTGAGCTGGTAGGCGCCGGCCAAACCGGGAAGGGGAGAGCCGGGCAGATCCCCCGGTTCCTGGCTGATATACGGAAAGGGGAGCCGCCGCTGTAGGGCCCACCAGGCGGCCCCTTCCCCGGCAAGGAGCATACATTCCCGGACCAGATCCGAGGATCGGTATGGTTGTATCGGCTCTATGGAGACTTCTTCCTCCGAAACCCGGATATGCACCTCGGGGAACCGGATGAATACGGCCCCGGCCTGGGCTCGCCGTTTGCGGTTCCGATCCGCCAGGGCAAAAAGGCCGGCCAGGGGGGCTCCTTCCCCCGCCAGGGCATCCGCTTCTTCGTAGGTCAGCCGGGTAACCCGGACCAGGGAAGGGATGGTCTCCGTATCAAGGATAGTTCCCTGGGCGTCAAGGGTTATTTTAAAGGACAGGGCCGGGGAGACCGGAGCGATCCCCAGGGCATAAGCGGGCAGGGCTTCTTCGGTGATCATCCGGATGCTTCCCTCGGGAAGGTAAAGGGTGGTTCCCCGATCCCGGGCTTCCAGATCCGGGGGGCTCCCGGGGAAAAGGGCCGCGGCGGGGTCCGCCACATGGACCCAAAGGGTATCCCCCTCCAGGGAAAGGGCGTCATCCGGGTCGTCGCTCCAGGAGTTGTCTATGGCAAAGGCGGCAAGCCCCGTAAGGTCCCGGCGGTCCTCCTCGGGGGGGGGCGGCAGGGGCGCTTGGGCGGAACCGGCCGTGACGCCGAACCGGGCCGGGTAGGGGTTTACCCGGGGGGTCCAGACCCCCTTTTCCAGGAGGAGCCGGTGGGCTTCCGGAAGGGTTTCCGGGCGGCCCAGGTCCTTGAGGGTACGGCACTTGCCGGTTCTGCCGTAGGCCAAGGCCTCCACATCCTGGAGAAAACGGCTG
Source organism: Treponema sp. TIM-1 (assembly GCF_046533115.1). Taxonomy (NCBI): domain Bacteria; kingdom Pseudomonadati; phylum Spirochaetota; class Spirochaetia; order Treponematales; family Treponemataceae; genus Treponema; species Treponema sp. TIM-1. Next base: position 77,912 of record NZ_JAJQRC010000010.1, on the reverse strand, counting down.
TCGCCGGGCAGATCCAAATCCCCCGCCCGGAGGCGCTCCAAAAAAGCCTCCCGTTCCCGGACTTCCCGCTGTTTTCCCTGCCGTTTCTGCTCCTCGGCCTCCACTTCCCCGCTTTTCCGGGCGGATATGGCCGCGATGGTGCCGGAAAAGTAAAGCCCGTCCTGCAAGAGGCCGTAGGCGGCCCAGGCGGTTTTTGCCGTATCCTCCCCATAGACCAGCTCCGCAAGCTCCCGCAGGGGCACGGAACTGCCCTCCAAAAGTTCCCAGGCCCCCCGGACATCCCCGGAGAGTTCTTCCGGTTCCAGGACTTCCGTCCCGCAGGGACCCGGATGGATCATTTCGATATCCTTTTCCCGGACCCGGAGGATTTCACCTCCGGGGAGGCAAATCCCTATCTTGTCCCCCGTCTCGGCTACCAAGGCGGGACGGTTTTTATACGCCACAAGGCTCTTGAGGGCGATCATTGGGGTAGTATACCATAATGAGAGGGGGGTAAGAAAGACCCGGTCCGGGATGAAGTCCGGCCTCCGCTAAACACCTTTGACTTTCCCGCGGTTTTTTCATATAATACAAACCGGTTTTGAATTTGGTTATTTTGTCCCCGGTACTTGTGGTTTCCGCGGCTGAAATTCCTGAGCTTTAGTTCTTTGCGAAAGCGTGTTTTTCGTGATTGCCTTTCCAAAATCATGGTCCCCCGGATTGTCGAATTTTGGACGCTCTTGTATGACCGTTTTGTAGAAATTTACGCCGGCCCTGGGAAAGGTCCGGTACTATGGAGATTTGATACATGAGAAAAATATTTCTCTGTGGGTTATTCGTGGTTATGACCCTGGCGCTTTCGGCCCAGGAAATAGCAACGAAGTGGAACGATCATAACCTGTTCCTGGGCGCTTCCCTAGGCTTATTAAGCGGAAAAAGTGACGAAATTGTTTACCGGAATGCAAGTACCAAGAATAAATTAAGCCAATTACTTTGGGATATAAAGCCCCTGGTTTATGCCGGTATCGATATAAACTACCACTGGCAGAAGCCGGAAAACACCTGGAGTATTTTTGCCAATACTTCATTTAAATTTGGGTTTCCGGGCAAAACCGGTGTCCTGGAGGATAGGGATTGGATGGCATCGGAATATCCTCAATTTCTAACCCACTATTCGATGCATGACAATAAAACGGAAAACGCCGTCTTTATTGACGCTTCTGCGGGGGCCTCCTTTCAAATTTTTGGGCAGTTTTTGTTAAAACCTTCTATCTCCTACAATGTTATGCATTTTTACTGGGAGGCGAATGGCGGTTCCCTTTTATATCCCGATTCTTATGGCGGGCATGGTTATCTCAGACCGATTGATGTTATAACCTATAAGCAGACCTGGCATATTATTTCGCCTGGTGTCGCCTTTTACGGCGAATTCAACCGCTATTTTAATGCGGAAATTGCTTTTAAAATAAGTCCCCTTATTTGGTGTATCGGCGAGGACGACCATATTTTGCGGGATTTAACCATCACCACCGACAATCTTGCTATAGGACTTTTTATTGAACCGAGCCTGCTCTTTTCCTTTATTCCCAATATCCCCAAAGATTTTTTTACCCTATCCCTTTCGGTTCTATATAGAAATATCAGTTATGTCCGCGGAGATGGGATATATAAAGAGCTGGGCAAACCGGCACGGACGGTAAAAAATATTATGGGCGCCGGTTATTCCGCTTTTGACGTAGGGCTGACCGCGAGATTTAAGCTGCGGTGGCCGGTCCGGCAGCGTTAGGACCCGCCCTAGCCGCCCAGGTAGACCTCCCGTACCAGGTCGTCCTTCATAAGATCTGCCGCGGGGCCGGTTTTTATAATTTCGCCGGTTTCAAGGATGTAGCCGCGGTGGGCCAGCTTTAACGCCTTAAAGGCGTTCTGTTCTACCAGGAGTATGGTGGTTCCCGCCTCGTTGAAACGGCGGATAACGGCGAAAATTTCATCTACCAGAATAGGGGCAAGCCCCATGGAGGGCTCGTCCAGCAGGAGCAGCCGGGGTTTGGCCATCAGAGAACGGCCCATGGCGAGCATCTGCTGTTCCCCCCCCGAAAGGGTACCTGCTATCTGCCGTACCCGTTCCTTGAGCCGGGGGAACAGGGTATAGACCGATTCCATATCTTCTTTAATGCCGTTCCGGTCCCGCCGGGCATAGGCGCCCATTTCCAGATTCTCTTTTACCGTCAGGTTGGCAAAGATCCGGCGGCCTTCGGGAACCTGGATAAGCCCCGTGGCGACTATCTGGTCCGGCGGCAGGGAGCTGATATCCTTTCCGGCGAAAGTAACGCTGCCCGAGGACTTCTTTACGATATTGGAAATGGCCAGGAGGATGGTGCTTTTCCCTGCGCCGTTGGAACCGATGAGGGAGATAATTTCCCCGGCGCCCACCTCAAAGGAAATCCCCCGCAGGGCGCGGATAACGCCGTAATGAACCGACATATCCCGTACCGTGAGCAGCGCTTCAGCCATGAACCGCCTCCTCCCCCAAATAGGCTTTGATTACCGCCGGGTTTTGGCGTATATCATCGGGAAGCCCCTCGGCAATGACCCGGCCGTAATCGATGACCTGGAGCCGCTCACAGATCCCCATCACCAGGTGCATGTCGTGTTCTATGAGCAGGATAGTAAGGTTGAATTCCCGGCGGATAAACGAGATGAGCTTCATAAGATCCGCGGTTTCCTGGGGGTTCATCCCCGCGGCGGGCTCGTCCAAAAGGAGCAGGCTGGGACTGGCCGCCAGGGCCCGGGCGATTTCCAGCTTCCGTTGTTCCCCGTAGGGAAGGTTCCGGGCCAGCTCATGTTTTTTATGCTCGATTTTGAAAAGGGAAAGCAGTTCCCCGGCGCGCTTCACCATGGCTTCTTCGTCTTCCCTGAACCGTTTCAACCGGAAAAGTACGTCCACCGGTTTAACCCTGCGCCGGGAGTGGAGGGCGATCCGCACATTGTCTTCCACCGTCAGACTGCCGAAGAGGCGTATATTCTGGAAGGTTCGGGAGATACCCACCTGGTTAAGGACCGAGGGGCTTTTGGCGCCGATTTGATGTTTTTTGCCATCGGCGTCCCAAAAGGTGATTTTTCCTCCCGTAGGGGTATAAACACCGGAGATCATGTTAAAAACCGTGGTTTTCCCCGCGCCGTTGGGCCCGATAAGCCCCATAAGTTCCCCACGATAGAGTTCGCAGGAAAATTCGCTCACCGCCCGGAGTCCGCCGAAAACGATGGAGAGATCCTCCACCTTGAGGATAATTTCTTTTCCCTCAGGCATCGGCTTGCTCCTTACCGGTTTTGCGGCGGATAAAAGCCACAAAACGATCGATGGAGTGTACAAAAGAGAATTCCTTGGTGCCCAAAAGGCCCTTGGGACGGAAAAGCATAACGAAGATGAGGATCAGGGGATAAATGAGGAGGCGGTAATCCTGGAGAAAACGGAGGAATTCCTGCAGATAGGTGAGGACATAGGCGGCCAGGATGGAACCGGTCATGGAACCCATACCGCCCAACACCACATAAATAAGAAAATCGATGGACTTGAGGAACTGGGCAATGTCGGGCTTGACGAAACCCACCACCATACCGTAGAGGGAGCCCCCTATACCGGCGATAAAAGCCGCCAACACAAACCCCAGCATCTTGTAGCGGAAGATGTCGACCCCGGCGGAATTGGCGGCGATTTCATCCTCCCGCACCGCCATCATCGCCCGGCCGTAGGTGGAACGAAGAAAATTCTGCACCAGGGCCAAGAGCAGCACCAATACCAGGGTAACGATTCCCAGGGCCAGCCGGCCGTCCAACGCCATGGCCGTGGTAAACTGCCTGCCGTTAGGACCCCCGGTGAGGGGCTTGAGGTTAATAAAAACAACCCGGATTATTTCGCCGAAACCCAGGGTAACGATGGCCAGGTAATCGCCGGTGAGTTTGAGTACCGGAAAACCGATGAGAAAACCGGCGAGGGTGGTAAGTGCCGTGGCCGCGGCCGCAGCCACGGGCAGGGGCAGTCCCAGGTCCAGGGTGAAAAAAATACACGAATAGGCCCCGATAGCCAGGAACCCGGCCTGACCCAGGGAAAGCTGACCGGTAATCCCCACGATCATATTCACCGACATGGCCATAATGGCGTTAACCCCACCCATGGCGATTACGTGGGCGGTGTAGGCATCGAGGATTCCTACCGACATCAGCAGGAAGGGCAGGAATACCGCAAAAATGCCGATGGCCGTGAGAATAATCGTGGATCGAAGGGGGAATTTGACCGCCATGTTATACCTTCATCCTTAATTTTCTGCCCAGAATTCCGCTGGGTTTAAGCAGTAACACGATGATCAGTATGGAAAATGAAATAGCGTCACTGAATTGACTGGAAATAAAACCCTTGGTAAAGGTTTCCGCTATACCCAGGATAAAGCCCCCAAGCATAGCGCCGGGGATGGAACCTATACCCCCCAACACCGCCGCCACAAAGGCTTTGAGGCCGGGCATCATCCCCATAAGGGGGTTCACCTGGGGATAGGCCGAAGCGTAAAGAACCCCGCCGGCGGCGGCCAATACCGAACCCAGGGCGAAGGTAAAGGAAATGATACCGTTCACCGAAATCCCCATGAGACTCGCCGCGGCCATATCATAGGAAACGGCCCGCATGGCCTTTCCCCGTTTGGTATAGTTCACGATATAATTCAAGGCCAACATCAGGAGGGCCGACAGGATAATCACGATGATCTGAATATTGGAAATGGAAAGCTCCCCGCCGATTTGTATGTTGACCACCTGCGGCCGGGGAAATTGCCGGGGGTTGGGGCCGATAAAGGGCAAAACCCGGGCCCCGTTTTCCAGAATCAAACTTACGGCAATGGCGGTGATCAGGGAATTGAGCCGGGGCGCCGAACGCAGGGGCCGATATGCCAAACGCTCAATGGTAATCCCAAAGCAGGCGCAGACGATCATGGCGATCACCAGGGCGATAAACATCCCTGCCGGACCTGAACCTATGGCGCCGAGGATGAAGAAGGCCGTGTAAGCCCCCACCATAAGGATGTCGCCGTGGGCAAAATTGATGAGGAGGACTATCCCGTAGACCATGGTATAACCCAGGGCAATCAGGGCATAAATCGACCCCAAAGAAATTCCATTTATCAACTGCTGTAATACTATCATCTTCCTTATCCGGATACTGAATTAAAGCACCGGACCCCGGGTTGGTTTTCCTGGGGGTCCGGGTTATTTATTTGGGTTACTTGGGGTTAACCGTCGTCTTGTAGGCGTTGGCGAGTTTGCCGTTCCGATTGACGATTTCAAGAATGGCAGCGCCCTTAATCGGGTCCCGGTTGGCGTCAAAACGGATGTTGCCGGTTACATAGGGGCCGTTGATCTTGGCTATGGCGGTTTTCACCGCAGCGGTATCGAAGGAGCCCGCCGCTTTGATTCCGTCGACTACCAGCATCATAGTATCATAGCCCAGGGCCGCGAATTGGGACGCGGTGGAATTGAATTTGGCTTCATAGGCTTTGACAAAGGCTTGTCCCCGGGGATCGGTGGTATCCGCGGCAAAACCGGCAGACCAGAACCCGTTGAGGACTTCGTCCCCCGCGTTGTCGATAAGGCCGTCCCAGCCGTCGCCGCCCAGGAGGGCGCAGTTGACGCCCTGGGCCCGGAGCTGTTTCGCCTGGAGGGCCACATCATTGTAATAATTGGGAAGATACACAATGTCGGGATTGGCGGCCCGGATGCGGGTAACCTGGGCATTAAAATCCACATCCCCGCTCTGGTAGGCTTCGTCCGCCACAACCTGTCCGCCGATGGCCTTGAACTGATTCCTGAAGGCTTCGGCCAAACCGGTGTTGTAATCGGCGCCGGCATCATAGAGAATGGCGGCCCGGCGGGAACCCAGGGTATCATAGGCAAAATCGGCGCCCACCACCCCCTGGAAGGGATCGATAAAACAGGCCCGGAAAATATAATCCCCTGCTTTGGTAACCTCGGTATTGGTGGCCGAGGGTGAAATCAGGATGACCTTGCTCTGCTGGGCCAGGGAAGTCATGGCCATGGTCGCCCCCGAGGTACTGGAACCGAGGACAAAGGAAACCTTGTCCCTGGTGGCAAGTTTGGTGAAGGCGTTTACCGATTTTTCGGCGTTGCCTTCATCATCCTCGGCGAGGAGGGTAAGTTTTTTACCCAGCAGGCCGCCGGCCGCGTTGATTTCGTCAATGGCCAGGAGGGCGCCGTTTCTGGATTCGGTCCCGTAAAAGGCCACGCTCCCTGAAAGCGGGAAAACCGCACCGATGGTTACGGTATCGGAAGATGCTCCCCCTGCCTGTCCGCCACCGGCAAAAGCCAAGGACATGGTACAGCACAAGGCTAAAACCACCACACATAATTTTTTCATAACTGTTTCTCCTTTGGATCTCAGAATTTTAAAGTATAATAATGTATATCTATACAATTTGTCTATATATTTCCGAAGATATTTATAAAATTTAAAAAAGAATCCTCTGAAATTAAAAAATAATGTATATTTATACATGCCATGGTATATGATGGCAAGCGTCGTCTCTATTGAATATCCCCCCGGTTTTTGATAAGCTAAAAAAACGTGTTAGCATCGGCGGAGGATTTTGCATGGTCGTGATGAAATTCGGGGGCAGTTCCGTGGCAAACGCGGAACGGATCCGGTATATTTCGGAGCTGGTAAAGGCCGAATTGTCCCGAAAACCGGTTTTAGTACTCTCCGCCATGGGGGACACCACCGATCACCTCTTGGAAGCCGCGGAAAGGGCCCTAAAAGATCCGGTGGTGTCGATGGATAAAATCGAAGAACTCCACCTAAAAACCATAAAAGAACTGGGGCTTGCGGCCCCGGTAGTGGAGGAGATCCGCCCCCTTTTGGGGGAGCTGCGGAACCTCCTCGTGGGTATATCCCTTATAAAGGAACTTACCGGGAGGACCAAGGATTATCTGGTCTCCTTTGGGGAACGGCTTTCGGTACGGATTGTGGCGGCCTATTTTAACGTCCAGGGGGTTCCTGCCCGGGCGCTGGATTCCTGGGACGCGGGGTTTCTTTCGGATTCCAATTTTACCGCCGCCGAGTTGCTGCCCGAGTCCTGGAGCCTGATTCCCCAAGCCTTGATTCCCCTGATCCAAGGGGGGATCCTGCCGGTGGTTACCGGTTTTATCGCCCGGGATGGGGCGGGGAACATCACCACCCTGGGCCGGGGGGGGTCGGATCTCTCGGCCACCACCATCGCGGCGGCCTGCGGCGCCGAGGAAGCCCAGATCTGGAAGGATGTGGACGGGATCCTGACCGCGGACCCCCGGCTGGTCCCCGAGGCCCTTCCGGTGGTAACCATCACCTACGACGAGGCGGCGGAACTGGCCTATTTTGGCGCCCAGGTGCTGCACCCCCGGGCCATGCAGCCCTGCAGTAAGACCGGGACCCCGGTATTGGTAAAAAATTCCTACAACTCCGGGGCGCCGGGAACCCGGATCACCGCGGTCCTGGACCAGAAGACCGGGCCGGTTCAGGCCATTACCTCCCGGAAAAAGGTCACCCTGGTGGACATTGTTTCCTCCCGGATGCTGGGACAATATGGGTTTTTGGAAGAGGTTTTTTCCGCCTTCGCCAAATACCATATTTCCGTGGATATGGTGGCTACCAGCGAAGTTTCGGTTTCCCTTACCCTGGATACGGACTATGACCTGGGACTCCTGAAAAAGGATCTGGCCAAAATTGCCGCGGTGGAAATTAAGACCGGCAAAGCTATCGTAACCATTGTCGGGGACATACGCCGGTCCTCAAATATACTGGCTCAGGCCTTTGGGGTATGTGCGGATCTGGAGATACCGGTACAGATGGTTTCCCAGGGGGCCAGCAAGGTAAATATCAGTTTTATTGTGAACGATACCCAGGCGGCGGATGTCGTGCGGGCTTTACACCGGATTTTTTTTGAAAAAAAACCTGAATCCGGTGGGTCAATTTCAAAATCCCGGTAATTTTGAAGCCGGCTCGGCGTCTTAAATCCGGCAAGGAGGAGCGGCCCATGAATATCGCCCTTATTGGTTACGGCAAGATGGGAAGATTGATAGAACAGGAAGCCCTGAACCGGGGGCACCATATCACGGTGGTGGTTGATCCCTATGCGGCGGATGAGAGAACCCAGTCGGGGATACCCCTTTTACGGCTTTTTCCCGACCAGGCGGGGGAGGAAAATTCCAAGGGCTTGGCCACGGCCGACGCGGCCATTGAATTTACCCGGCCGGATAAAACCGTGGAAAACATTACGGCCCTCTGCCGGTGGAAGCTGCCGGTGGTGACGGGGACCACCGGGTGGTATGATCGGCTTGAGGAGGTGACGAAGCTGGTAACCGATTCCGGCGCTTCCCTGCTGTGGTCCTCCAATTTTTCCCTGGGGGTTAACCTGTTTTACCGCATCGCCGCCTATGCGGCGGCGGTCATGGATCCCTTCCAGGAATACGATGTGGGGGGGCTGGAAACCCACCATAATAAAAAGGCGGACAGCCCTTCGGGGACCGCCAAAACCCTGGTGGAACAGGTTTTAGCCCGGATGACCCGGAAGACCCAAGCTGTTTGGGATGCCCTGAACCGCCCCCCCCGTCCCGGGGAACTGCACTTTTCCAGCCTCCGGATCGGGTCTGTCCCGGGGATTCATAGCCTCTTTTTTGACTCCCCGGCGGATACCATCGAGATAACCCATACCGCCCGGAACCGGGAGGGTTTTGCCCTGGGGGCGATCCAGGCCGCGGAATGGCTTGTGTCATATACCGGACCGGGACAAGAGGCCCTGTGCCCCCGGCCGGGGGTTTTTACCATGGACGACGTGCTTAAGGATATCTTAGGACCCGCGCAAGAATAAAATGCAGGGCATTTTATTCTAATTGCTTACGCAATAGAGAAACAATATGACCATTCGGTCATATTGTTTCTGCGCGGGTCCTTAGCGTCCCCTTCGCCAGGGGAATAAATTTGAGCCGGTTTCAAAACTCAGATGGGTTTTGAAACAAGCTTGTGTTATGGAGCCCGGTATGAAAGTATTTCGGGGGGCCTATACGGCCCTGATCACCCCCATGCTTGAAAATGGGGAGGTGGACTATGACGGATTCAGGGAACTGGTCCGTTTTCAGCTGCAAGAAGGAATCGATGGCCTGGTTCCCCTGGGAACCACCGGCGAGACCCCGACCCTGGAAGAAGCGGAGGAAGAAAAACTCCTCAAAATCGCCGTGGAGGAGGTACGGGGCCGGATCCCCATCATCGCCGGGGCCGGTTCCAATTCCACCAAATACACCGTAAAATACGTCAAGCGGGCCCGGGACCTGGGGGCCGACGCCGCCCTGGTGGTGACCCCCTATTACAATAAACCCAATGACGCAGGTCTCCTCCGCCATTTTGAGGCCGCCGCCATCGAGGGGGGGCTTCCGGTGATCATTTACAACATCGCCTCCCGGACCGGGCGGAACATCCCCCCGACCCTGATGAAAGCGCTTGCCCGGATCCCCGGCATCATCGGGGTCAAGGAGGCCTCCGGGGACCTGGCCCAGATGGGAGACATCATCCGGGATACGGCGGGGCCGGGGAAGGCCGGGGGCTTTACGGTACTTTCCGGGGACGATGCCTTTACCCTGCCCCTGATGGCCCTGGGGGGGGACGGGGTCATTTCGGTGATTTCCAACCTGATCCCCGACCGGATCGCGGCCCTGGTGAGGGCCTGTCAGGCCGGTGATTTTGCGGAGGGCCGGCGGCTTCATTATCAGTTGCTGCCCCTGATCAAGACCGCTTTTATCGAAACCAACCCCATTCCCATCAAAGCCGCCATGACCTGGGCGGGTCTGCCCGGAGGCCCGCCCAGGCTTCCCCTGGGGTCCCTCTCCCCGGAGAACGAAAAAAGCCTCTATGCGGTTCTGGAGGATCTGGGGATAACCAAGGACAGCCGGCGGCAAAAATAGCGCCCGGGGTAATGCCCTGTATGCGGAACATTTCATCTAAGGACCCGCGCAGAAACAACATGACCGAATGGTCATATTGTTTCTTTATTGCGTAAGCAATTAGAATAAAATGCCCTGCATTTTATTCTTGTGCGGGTCCTAAAAGCCCCTGCCCCGGGTTTTTCCGGGTATTATAGTCAAAAGAATTTGTTTTTGTTAGAATAAAGCGGTTTTGGGAAAACCGCTAAGGTTTTTTTATGGAGGAATATATGGGAAAGATTCCCGTAGGAATCCTGGGTGCGACGGGCATGGTGGGGCAGCAGTACCTCGCCCTCCTGGAAAACCACCCCTGGTTTGAGGTGCGTTATGTGGCCGCCTCCCCCCGGAGCGCCGGTAAAAAATATCACGAGGCCGTGGCGGGGCGCTGGCATCAGGTCAGAACCTATTCCGATGCCGTGGGAGCCCTTATGGTGGAGGACGCCAATGATCTTTCTCGGGCAGTAACGGCCGGCCAGGGGGGGGACTGCGCCTTTGTTTTTTCCGCCCTGGAAATGGGAAAAGAGGAGATCCGGACCCTGGAAGCGGCCTATGCCGCCGCGGGGATCCCGGTGATCTCCAACGCCTCCGCCCACCGGTGGACCGGGGACGTGCCCATGCTCATTGCCGAAATAAATCCCCATCACGCGGATCTTATCCCCATCCAGCGGGCAAAACGGGGCTGGGACCGGGGCTTTATCGCGGTGAAACCCAACTGTTCCATCCAAAGTTATATGACCCCCCTCTATGCCCTGATCAAGGCGGGATATGGGGTCAGCCGGATTTTTGTGACCACCCTGCAGGCGGTTTCCGGCGCGGGTTACCCCGGGACCCCCAGCCTGGACATAATCGACAACGTGGTCCCCTATATCGGGGGGGAGGAGGAGAAGTCCGAACAGGAGCCCCTGAAGATCCTGGGGACCCTCAAAGACGGCGGGATAGAAAACGCTTCCGTACCCCGGATCAGCGCCCACTGTAACCGGGTCCCGGTAAGCGATGGACACACCGCCTGCGTCAGCCTGGAATTTGCCGGTCCAAAACCGTCTGTTGAACAGGTAAAGGAAATTTGGGCTTCCTTTACCGCCCTGCCCCAGGAATTGGACCTTCCCATGGCCCCTAAACAGCCCATTATCCTGCGAGAAGAGGCGGACCGGCCCCAGCCCCGGAAAGACCGGGACACGGATAAGGCCATGGCCGTTACCGTGGGCCGGATCCGGCCCTGTAATATCTTTGACCTCCGGTTTACCTGCCTGTCCCACAATACGGTCCGGGGGGCTGCCGGCGGGGGGATCCTCAACGCGGAACTGCTCAAAACCAAGGGGTATCTCTCATGAAGGCCAAGACCTTTCCCCTGTCCAAGGCAGAGCTTGATGAATTGGTCCGGTCTTATCCGACTCCCTTCTACCTCTACGATGAAGGGGCCCTGCGGGAAAACGCCCGGGCCATCCTCCGGGCGTTTTCGATCTTTCCTTCGTTCAAAGAGCATTTTGCCGTTAAAGCCCTGCCCAACCCCTTTATGCTCAAGATCCTCGCCGCGGAGGGTTTTGGGGCGGACTGTTCCAGTTATCCGGAGCTGATTTTGGCGGATATGGCGGGGATCACCGGGGAGGACATTATGTTCACCTCCAACGAGACCCCCGCCCAGGAGTACCGGGCCGCCCGGGACCTGGGGGCAATCATCAACCTGGATGATATCACCCATATTGATTTTCTGGAAAAAACCGCGGGCATCCCCCCGCTTATTTCCTGCCGTTACAATCCGGGCCTCCTTAAGGGGGGGAATGGGATCATCGGGAAACCCGAAGAGGCGAAATACGGTTTTACCCGGGATCAGATCCTCAGGGCTTACGGCCTGCTCCGGGAAAAGGGGGTTAAGCGCTTTGCCCTGCATACCATGGTGGCCTCCAATGAACTCAACCTGGATTACCATATCGAAACGGCGCGGCTCCTTTTTGAATTGGCCGTGGAGATCAAGGAAAAAACCGCCGTGCGGCTGGAATTCGTCAACCTGGGCGGGGGGGTGGGTATTCCCTACCGTCCCGGAGACCAGGGGGTGGATTATGGCCGTCTTGCCGCGGGGATTCAAGCGGTCTATGAGCGGATCGTCGTTCCCGGCGGCCTCCATCCCCTGGGAATCCACACCGAATGGGGCCGGGTAATTACCGGTCCCTACGGGTGGCTGGTGACCCGGGCCATCCATACCAAAAGCATCTACCGGGAGTATGTCGGTCTGGACGCCTCCATGGCGGATCTGATGCGGCCCGGGCTTTACGGGGCCTATCACCACATCACCGTGGCGGGAAAGGAGGATGAGGCGGCCACGGAAACCTACGATGTGGTGGGAAGCCTCTGCGAAAACAACGACAAATTCGCCGTGCAGCGGCAATTACCAAAGATAAAGCCCGGGGATTATCTTATCATCCACGACGCCGGAGCCCACGGACGGGCCATGGGGTTCAACTACAACGGCAAGCTCCGCTGCGGGGAACTGCTTCTGCGGCCGGATAAGTCGATCCGCATGATCCGCCGGAGCGAGACCGTGGATGATTACTTTGCCACCCTGGACCTGAGCGCCCTGGGGGATTTTTTTGTATAACCATAGATAAGCTAAAGGAGCGTTCCATGATACCACGTAACCCCTGCCTCGCCGCCCTGAGGGCGGGGTATCTCTTCCCGGAAATCGCCAAACGCCGCCGGGAATATGCCGCGGCCCACCCGGAGACAGCGGAGCCGGATAGGCGCATCATCAGCCTGGGGGTGGGAAACACCACCGAGCCCATCCTGCCCCATATCAACCGGGGCCTTGCGGAAGGGGCCCGGCGGCTCGGCACCCCGGAGGGGTACAGCGGTTACAGTGACGAGGGGTTTCTCTCCCTTCGGGAGGGGATATCCCGGGTGTTTTACCGGGGGCAATTTGCCGCCGACGAGGTCTTTATCTCAGACGGGGCCAAATGCGACATAGGCCGGCTCCAGCTCCTCTTTGGCAAAGGGGTCCGGGTGGCGGTCCAGGACCCCTCTTATCCGGTTTACGTGGACGGCTCGGTCCTGATCGGCGCCGGGGGAACCTGGTCCGGTACCGGCTACGAAAGTATCAGCTACCTTCCCTGTACCGCGGAAAACAATTACTTCCCGGACCTGGCTTCCCTCCCGGAGAATTGCGTCTTCTATTTCTGTTCCCCCAACAACCCCACGGGGGCGGTGGCCACCCGGGAACAGTTGAGCGCCCTGGTGGCCGCGGCCATAGCGAAGGGGATTATTATCATCTTTGACGCGGCCTATGCGGAGTACATCCGGGATCCCCTCCTTCCCAAGACAATCTTCGAGATTGGGGGGGCAAAAACCTGCGCCATCGAGGTAAACTCCTTCTCCAAACCCGCGGGCTTTACCGGGGTGCGCCTGGGCTGGACCGTGGTTCCCCGGGAACTGAAATACGCCGGAGGGGAGCCGGTCAACCCCGATTGGGCGCGGATCTGCGGCACGATCTTTAACGGGGCCTCCAACATAGCCCAGGCCGGCGGGCTTGCCGCCCTGGAACCGGAAGGGCTTAAGGAGATCCGGGACTTATGCGACTTTTATCTGGGAAACGCCCGGCTCATCCGGTCCGCGCTGCTGGACCTGGGGATCCCCTGTGTGGGGGGGGATAATTCCCCCTATATCTGGGCCCGGTTCCCCGGCCGGGACAGCTGGGAGGTCTTTACGGAGATCCTGGAGAAATGCCAGGTGGTAACCACCCCCGGTTCCGGTTTTGGTCCCGCGGGCCAGTCTTTTATCCGCTTTTCCGCCTTCGGCCACCGCTCCGATGTGGAGGAGGCCTGCGGCCGCTTGGGGCGGCTGCGGGGATAAACGCATAGGAATTTTTAACCACGAAGGCGCATAAGGAACTGTTCAAGAATAAAATGCGATGCATTTTATTCTAATTGCTTACGCAATAACGAAATAACTTGCCCTTTTGGGCAAATTATTTTTGAACAGTTCCTAAGGCGAAGAAGGAAAAAATGAGGTATTTTCTCTGGTCTTCGCCTTTTTCGCCGTTGTGGTGGTTTCTCAATATTTGCGGGTCAAGTTTAGCTTGTTTCGGGGGGCTTTTTGGTATAGTATGTATTCGTATGGAAATTATTCTCCTTGGGAATGAGCTGCTGCGGCAAAAGGCGGCGCCGGTAAAAGAAATCGACGGCAGTTATGGAAAGATCGCCGCGAAAATGGTAGAGGCCCTGCATCAGGGTAAGGGGATCGGTTTGGCCGGTCCCCAGGTGGGGATTTTGGAACGGATCTTTGTGGTCCATATTGAGGGGGATATTCCCCGGATATTTATCAACCCTTCCATCATCGGGACTTCCCAGGACATGGTAAAATATGAGGAGGGTTGTCTTTCCCTGCCGGGGATCTGGGCGGATGTGCTCCGGCCTTCCGCCGTGCGGGTCCAGGCCTGGAATGAAAAGGGCCGGCCCTTTACCATAGAAGCCGACGGTATCCTTGCCCGGGTAATTCAGCATGAATACGATCACCTGGAGGGAGTTCTTTTTATCGACCGGCTTTCCGATCCGAAGCGGAACCGGATCCTGACTAAATTCGAGAAACGGAACCGGGCCTAGCCTATGCGGATCCTGTATGCCGGAAGCCCGGCCATTGCCGTCCCCGCTTTGGAGGTCCTGGCGGATCCGGCCCTTGCCCGGGAGGGCGTGGAACTGGTGGGAATATTGACCAATCCCGACAAGCCCCGGGGAAGGCGGGGAGAACCGGAGCCCACCGAAGTGGGCAAGGCCGCCCTGGCCCTGTTCCCGGCTTTGGCCCGCCGGGGGGACGGTGAGCCGGGCCGGTTACCCATGCTCCTGAAACCGGAAAAACTCAATGCCCCGTTACGGGAACAAATCGCCCGGTTACAGCCGGATCTGTTGATCTCCTTTGCCTATGGCCGGATCTTCGGTCCGCAATTTTTAGCCCTTTTTCCCTGGGGGGGGATCAATATACACCCCAGCCTGCTGCCCAAATACCGGGGGGCCGCTCCCATCCCCCAGGTCATCCTGAACCGGGAACGGGAAACGGGGATCACCATCCAGAAGCTGGCCGCGGAAATGGACGCCGGGGATATCCTGGTCCAGGAGGCTTTTCCCCTGACCGGACGGGAGACCACCGGGGAATTAAGCGAAGCCGCCGGGGTAAGGGGGGCGGCCCTGGTTCGTTCCCTGTTATCCGGCCTTTCCCAGGGGCTGCCCCCGGGGAAAAGCCAAAACCATGGGGAAGCGACCTATTGCGGGCTTATCAAAAAAGAGGACGGCCGTATAGACTGGACCCTGAACGCCCTGCTTATTGACGCCCGGATCCGGGCCTATACCCCCTGGCCCCTTTCCTTCACGATCCACGAAGGCCGGGAACTGTATATACTCCGGGGGCGGCCCTATGAGGGCCCGTGCCGGGAACCCGCCCCTCCGCCGGGAACGGTTCTGGGGATAGACAAGCAGGCGGGGATATTGATACAAACGGGAGACGGGATCTTTGTTGCGGAGGCGCTCCAATATGCCGCTAAAAAAGCCCTGGACTGGCGGACCTTTATCAACGGCGCCCGGGATTTTATCGGGTCCCAATTAACATGAGGTTGCTATGAATTTGCTCAATTCGTGGTTTGGGAACGGGGAAAACAATTCCCGGATTTTTAGCCTTCTCACCCTGGGCCTGGTGGTTTTTGTCGGGGTCGTGGCGGTAGGGGTTTTTTTCATTGCTGTCCAGGGGGCGGAGGAGATCATGGTACCCGATGTGCGGGGCAAGGAACTCGTCGACGCCCTGCTGGAACTTCAGGTTAAGGAACTATACCCCCGGATTCAGCTCCGGTATTCCCAGTCCGCCGATGATAAGGGGACGATCCTGGAGCAGGATCCCCTGGGGGGCAGCATTGTTAAGGCGGGCCGGCGGATAAGGCTGGTGGTGAGCGAGGGGGTACTGCTCAATACGCTGGAGGATTATGTGGGCCGGGATGTGGAGGAGGTGCGGATAGAGCTTCGGACCCTTTTTGCCGCGGCCCCCCAGCCCCTGCTGTCTCTAAAAGAACCCTTTTTGTATGAATATTCTTCGGAACCCCCGGGGACCATACTCCAGCAGGCCCCGCTGGCGGGGACCGGTATTTCCGAGCCCCTGGAACTGGAGTTGGTGGTCAGCCGGGGCAAGGAGGAAATCCTGATCACCGTCCCCAGTCTGGTGGGGCTTTCCATCGCCGATGCCCTTAAGCAGGTAAGCGGGGCGGGGATTAATTTTACCTTTGACCTGGGACAGGCCGGGGAGACCGATCGGCCCGGAACCGTGGTCGCCCAGGACCCGGCGGGTAAGGCCCTGGTTACGGTGAATACCCCGGTTTTAATCCGGGTGGCCCCTCCGGAACCCACGGAAGGCCGGGTATTCGGCTTGTTCCGGTATACCCTGGAGCAAAACCCCTATCCGCTGGCGGTACGGTTGGAGGCGATACTCCCCTCGGGGGAAACCACCACCCTGATTACCGCCAACTATCTGGGGGGAGAATTCACCCTTCCCTATGAACTGCCCCCCGGTTCGGTACTGGTCCTCTTTATGCTGGACCGCGAAATATACCGGGAGGAAATTTCCGCTCCTTCCCCGGATATACTCTACCTTGAGCAGCTCTAGTATATGGGAGAAAGAGAATTCGACCACGAAGGCAAAGAAGGAAGAAGAAAACAGGGACAACCACGAACGACACGAACATCACGAACTTTTGCTTCGATATTCCGGAATTTATACCTGAATTTTCTTCTTTGTTCGTGGGAAGGTAGGAAAGAACTATCGGTGAAAACGCCAATTTGTCTTTGTTTCTGTTCGTGTGGTTCGTGAGATTTGTGGTTATTTTAAACGGGGCATTACCGGGTGGATAGTGGTTCCGGTTGTAAATCCTTCCGGGATAGTGTATATTTTTTAAAGTGGGTTTTATTCGAAGCCGCTTGGTTTTGGGAAGGCCCCTGAAGCGCTTGGGCCGTGAAATTGAGCGGCGGATCCGGTCAGTCTGTTTCGGCGACGGCGGGATTTTTTTTAACGGGTATGTTTTTTATTGGGGAAGTTTTTCCAATAATAAAAAGTTTCAATCATAATTGAAACTTTTGGTGTTTTATTGGTTTATTTCAAACATATATGAAAATTCGTTCAGGATGTATTCCCCGGCCTCGTTATTTTGAGCGGCTGCGCTCCCTTATCGGTTCTCCTTTGGTTAAGGTGTTGACCGGTCAGCGCGGGGCCGGAAAGACCCATATTTTGTATCATCTTATCCGTGAAATTAGGGCCGGGGATAAACGGGCCCATATTCAGTACCTTGACATGGAAGCCGCGGAATACCGGCATCTGAAAAACGGGGAGGAATTTTTTAGCTTTATCCATACAAGGCTGCGGAAGGATAGGGCTAACTATGTTTTTATTGATGAGGTTCAGGGGCTCCCCGGGTTTGAACAAGGGGTGGAAGCCCTACTTGCTGGAGGGAACTGCGATATCTATTTGGCCGGCAGTAACGCCCACCTGGTATCCGGGGAATTTACCGCTGCTTTTGCGGGAAAATTTACCCAAATTCAGGTTTATCCCCTGGATTATGGGGAATTCTTGCGGTTTTATCGGTTGGATAATACCGATACGGCCCTGGAGGCTTATCTGGCCACCGGGGGAATGCCCGGTTTGGCCTTTCTGCCCCGGAATAAATTTTTTGTCCGGGAGTATCTAAAAAATGTCTATGCCTCCATACTGCTGAGGGATGTGGCGGTTTGGGAAAAGATCCGCCATATCCGGTTTTTGGAAAGCATCGGCGCCTGTTTGGCGGATACCAGGGGAAGGGTCCTTTCCGCCAATACCATCAGCGCTTATTTAAAAGACCGGGGTATCGGGATTCCGGTACAGACGGTTATCAATTACCTGGGAACCCTGGAAAAATCCTTTTTGGTGTATTCCCTGCGGCGGCTCGATCTTAAGAACCGTAAGGTATTTGAGACCGGCGAAAAGTATTATTTTGGGGATCCGGGGCTGTGGCGGGTTTTGTGCCAAAATCCTCCGGGGCCGGGGGACGTACAAACCATTGCCCACGGGGTGTTCCTCTGCCTCCTGCGGCGGGGCTATACCCTGTATGCCGCAAAAAACGGTGAAGGGGAAATCGGCTTTGCCGCGGAAAAACCCGGGGACAAAATCTATGTCCGTCCCGTGGGTTACTTCTCCGGTAGGCAGGTCCCGGCCCGGGAAATGGCGGACCTGGAAAAGATCCCCGATAATTTTCCCAAGTATGTGGTATACCCTGGGGGACCGGTGGCTTCGGTGAGCCCTCGGGGTATTAAGCAGACGCCCCTGCGGGAATTTCTTTTGATGGACGGAGATAACGGATAAAATGAAAGGAATTATTCTTGCGGGAGGGTCCGGGACCCGGCTTTATCCCATCACCAAGGCGGTATCCAAGCAGATTCTGCCCCTCTATGATAAGCCCATGATCTACTACCCCTTGTCGGTATTGATGCTGGCGGGAGTCCGGGAGGTACTCATCATCTCAACCCCCCGGGATCTTCCCCTGTTCAGGGAGCTTTTTGGTTCCGGGGCCTGGCTGGGGATGGGCTTTGACTATGCGGTCCAGGAGAGTCCCCGGGGTCTGGCGGACGCGTTTGTGGTGGGGGCCTCCTTTATCGGGAAAGAGCCCTGCGCCCTGGTCCTGGGGGATAATGTCTTTTATGGCCGGGGATTCAGCGGGACCCTGAAAAACGCGGTCCGGAAGGTGGAAACCCAGGGGGGAGGAACCATATTCGCCTACTATGTACGGGACCCTTCCGCTTATGGGGTGGTGGAATTTGATGAAAAGGGATCGGCCCTGTCCATTGAGGAAAAGCCCTCCCGCCCTAGATCCCACTATGCGGTTCCGGGACTTTACTTTTACGATAACCGGGTGGTGGAAATTGCCGGAGCCATAAAACCATCTGCCCGGGGGGAAATCGAGATAACCGCGGTGAACAACGCCTATCTTGAAGGGGGCTGCCTTTCCGTAGAGGTACTGGGCCGGGGCATGGCATGGCTTGATACGGGGACCTACGACGGCCTGCTGGAGGCATCCAATTTTATCGCCACCATTCAGAAGCGGCAGGGCATGTACGTCTCGTGTATAGAAGAAATCGCCTATTTTAACGGCTGGATCTCCCGGGAGGATCTGGCGGCCCTGGCCGCGGCCTATAAAACCGAATACGGCACGTATTTACACTACCTTGCGGAGGAGCGGTAATGCCCTTTACGTTTACCCCCTGTCCTTTGGAGGGGCTCTACGAAATACAGCCCACGCTGTTTGGAGACCACCGGGGCTATTTTTTTGAATCCTATTCGGAGCGGGATTTTAAACAGGCGGGGCTTCCCTTGACTTTTGTACAGGACAACCAGTCCCGGTCCGTGAAGGGGGTACTCCGGGGGCTCCATTTTCAGAAAAACCATCCCCAGGGAAAGCTGATCCGGGTTATTGCGGGGGAGGTCTTTGATGTGGCCGTGGATATTCGCCCCGGTTCCGCGAGCCGCGGGAAATGGTACGGGGTGGTTTTAGACGGTCAAAGGCAAAACCAGTTCTGGATACCCCCGGGGTTTGCCCACGGTTTTTTGGTCTTGAGCGAAAGCGCGATTTTTGCCTATAAGTGTACCGATTTTTATTACCCTGAGGACGAGGGGGGGATCATCTGGAATGATCCCGCTATCGGCATTACCTGGCCGGATCCGGGGACGGAGTACATCCTTTCGGAGAAGGATCGGAAATGGCCGGTTTTTTCTGCCGGGGGTACGGGCCGGTGATTTGGCTTATCGGCAGCGGGGGTATGCTGGGGACGGAGCTTTCCCGGGTCTTTGCGGAGGCCGGCATGGCCTATACCGGGACGGATCTGGAGGTAGATATCACCCAGGGGGCTTCCCTGGAAGATTTTGCGGAACAGCGGGGACCCTTCCGCTGGATCGTGAACTGCGCCGCATATACCGCCGTGGATAAGGCCGAAGAGGAGGCCGCACTTTGCCGCCGGCTTAACGCCGATGGGCCGGCCCATATTGCCGCCCTGGCCGGGAAAACCGGCGGTACCCTCATTCATATTTCCACCGATTATGTATTTAACGGTAAAGGGATCTATTCCGGAGATCCCCCGGAAAGGCGGCCCTACCGGGAGGATGATCCTCCGGACCCTATCGGAATTTACGGACGTACCAAGTGGGAGGGGGAGCGGAAGGTTCTGGAAGGTACCGAACGGGCCTATATCATTAGAACCGCCTGGCTCTACGGCCGGTACGGAAAAAATTTTGTGACCACCATGCTGGATCTGATGCGGAAACGGGATCGCCTTTCGGTGGTGCGGGATCAGCGGGGCAGCCCTACCTGGGCCCGGAATTTGGCGGAGGTTATCACTGCCTTTATTGCCCGGGGAGAGGAGGGGAGGGCGGTCCCTTACGGAATATACCACTATTCCAATCAGGGGGATATTTCCTGGTTTGAATTTGCCCAAAGGATCTATGCCCGGGGCCGGGATCTGGGAATTCTGACCGGGGACTGCAGGGTGATTCCCTGTACCAGTGACGAATACCCTTCCCGGGTGAAACGGCCCGGCTATTCGGTTCTGGATAAGACCAGGCTCAAGGAAGCCCTGGGAATCACCATTCCGGAATGGGACCGGAGTTTGGAGGCGTTTTTGAAAATTATTCGGGGGACTGATGCGTAGTTTACAGAACATCCTGGTTACCGGGGGCGCCGGGTTTATCGGTGGAAACTTTATCCGCTTTCTCCTTGAAAAAGCGGCCGGGTTTTCCGGTCGTATCGTCAACCTGGACGCCTTGACCTATGCGGGGAACCGGAAGAGTCTTGAGGATCTGGAGGCCCGTGGGGGGCGGTATTTTTTTGAATATGGGGACATAAGCGACCGGCCCACGGTGGAAGCGATCTTTGAGAAATACCGGATCGATACGGTGGTACATTTTGCCGCGGAGAGTCATGTGGACCGATCCATCCTGGGTCCCGAGGCCTTTGTAAAGACCAATGTGATGGGGACCTTTACCCTGTTGGATGCGGCCAGGAATTATTGGGGGGAAAGTGATGGGACGCTGCGGCAGGACGTGCTGTTTCACCACATCAGCACCGACGAGGTATACGGCTCCCTGGGGGAGACCGGGGCTTTTACCGAGGCCACCGCCTATGATCCCCGTTCCCCCTATTCGGCCAGCAAGGCCGCCAGCGACCACCTGGTTATGGCCTATCACCATACCTATGGATTGCCGGTTACCCTCTCCAACTGTTCGAATAACTACGGGCCGTATCAGTTCCCGGAAAAACTCATCCCCCTTTCGATCCTCAATATGCTGGAAGGAAAACCCCTCCCGGTCTATGGCGATGGGCGGAACATCCGGGACTGGCTCTATGTGGAAGATCATATCCGGGCGGTTTGGACCATCCTCCAAAAAGGGCGGACCGGGGAGAAGTACCATATCGGTGGGGAAAACGAATGGGAGAATATCCAGCTCCTCCGGGTCCTGATCGATATCACGGCAAAAAAGGGCGGGCTGGATCCGGAAAAGCTCCGGGGCTCCATTACCTACGTTACGGACCGGCCCGGCCATGACCGGCGTTATGCCATGGACTGCTCCAAAATCAAAGAAGAATTGGGGTGGAAGCAGGAACTGGGTTTTGAGGAAGGCTTGGAGAAGACCGTAGACTGGTACCTGGCGAACCCCGGATGGATAGCGGGGATCCGTACCGGAGAATACCGGAAGTGGATAGAGAAGAACTATGAGAAGCGGATCTAAGGGATGGGGATATTCAGATGAAGCGTCCGGTTCGTTTTTTTAATACCACCGGGCCCTGCAATCCTGAGGACCACTATATGCTGCCGCCGGCAGACCGCCTGGTCGGGGCCCAATTGCACCGGTATATCCGGGACAAGCTGTATTGGGTACTCCACGCCCCCCGGCAGACCGGGAAAACGACCTTCCTGCAGAGCTGGATGCGGGAGATCAACTCCGGGGACGAGGCTATTGCCGGTTATGTCAGCGTGGAGCGCTGCCAGGGGGTCGCGGAAGCAGAGCGGGCGATGCCGGATATCTGCAAGGCCGTTCAGGAATATGCGTCCGCTTTTGGGCTGCCGGTACCGGAACTGGGAACCGCCGCGGCGAACAGTATGCTCAGCGACATCCTGATGGATTGGTCCAGGCTGGCGGCCCCCAAAAGCCTCGTGGTATTGTTTGACGAAGTAGACGTCCTGGAAGGGGAAACCCTCATCAGCTTTCTGCGGCAGTTACGGGGCGGCTTTGCGAGGCGCGGCCCGGGCTTATTCCCGGCATCCATCGCCCTGGTGGGGATGCGGGACCTCAAGGATTATATCACCGCCGCCAAGGGCGGCGTCGCCCCGAATCCGGGATCTCCCTTTAATATCAAAGAGGATTCCGCGACCCTGACCAATTTCAGCCGGGCCGACCTTACCGCCCTCTTTGCCCAGCGGACCGCTGAAACGGGCCAGGAGATTAGCGCCGAAGCCCTGGACTATGTCTACGAGCAGTCCCAGGGGCAGCCTTGGATAGTCAATTCCCTCTTCAAGCGGGCCACCATGCGGGTTCTGGACGAAACCAGCCGGGAGACGGTCCGCATCGGCCATATCCAGGAAGCCCGGGAACAGATGATCCTGGCCCGGGAGACCCACCTGGATGCCCTGGGGCAGCGTCTCCGGGACCCGAAGATCAAATGGGTGATCGAGTCCATCTTTGTCGGCACCAACAACCCCTCCATGGGACGGACGAACCCCGATGTAGAACTGGCCATGGATTTGGGGCTTATCACCTGGAGCAGCAATAAAGGCTTTATCATCGCCAATCCGGTGTATGAAGAGATCCTTACCCGGTATCTGAACTCGGGGTATCACGACAATATGCCGCCCCCCTCTTCCTGGAGATGGCAAAAAGAGGACGGTTCCCTGGATATGGACAGCCTGCTTGGGGAGTTTCAACTTTTTTGGCAGACCAATTCTGAAATATGGGAACAGACCGCCGAATACACCGAAGCCTTTCCCCATTTATTGCTGATGGCCTTTTTACAGTGGATAACCAACGGTGAGGGGCGTATTGAGCGGGAATATGCGGCAGGCCGGGGACGCATGGATCTGGCGGTAGAATACCATAAAGAATGGAACATCATCGAAATAAAACTGTTGAGGAAAGGTCAGACCTTTGAAATGGTAAAGGCCCAGGGGATAAAACAGGTTTTGCACTACCGTGATACCTTTAGCGGCGGGCAAGGTTCTGTTCAGGCTCAGGTCAAAGGCTGTTATCTGGTGATCTTTGACCGGCGGCCTGAGGCTAAGGGAAAGACCTGGGAAGAGCGCATTACCTGGACCGTGGAAGATACGGTTCGGGTGGTGGGGTGTTAATAGAATACCACCGGAAACTCCGGTATGGTTAGGCGGGAATAGGTATGGCCCATATAGCGGTAATCGGCACCGGATATGTAGGACTTGTATCCGGCGCGTGTCTTGCGGATTTCGGCAATTTTGTAACCTGTGTTGATATCGACGTAAAAAAGATAGAGGGATTATTGCGGGGAGTAATCCCCATCTATGAGCCCGGTATCGAAGCGATAGTTTCCCGGAACACCGGCGCCGGAAGGCTGTGTTTTTCCACCGATATTGCCGGGGCAATCAAAAAGAACCAGGTGGTATTTATCGCTGTTGGTACCCCTCCCGCGGAGGACGGCAGTGCCGATTTGAGTTATGTTGAGCGTGCCGCAAGAACCATCGGACAGGGGATAGATGCCTATACGGTGGTAGTTAACAAGAGTACGGTTCCTATCGGGACCGGACGTAAAGTTGCCGGATGGATCCGGGCGGAACTTGAAAAACGGAAGGCCGCCGTTCCTTTCGACGTGGTATCCAACCCCGAATTCTTGCGGGAGGGTTCGGCAGTGCAGGACTTTACCCATCCTGACCGGGTCGTTATCGGCAGTGAAAGCGAAAAGGCCCGGAACATCATGAAGGATGTTTACCGTTCCTTGTATCTCACCGAAACTCCCTATATCGAGACAAATCTTGAATCTGCGGAAATGATAAAATACGCCTCCAATGCCTTTTTGGCGGTTAAGATTACTTTTATCAATGAGATAGCGAATCTCTGTGAAAAGGTCGGCGCCGATGTACAGGATGTCGCCAAGGCCATGGGACGGGACGGCAGGATCGGTTCAAAATTTCTGCACCCCGGTCCGGGTTATGGGGGTTCCTGTTTTCCCAAGGATACCCGGGCGCTGGCAAAGATCGGGCAGGAATACGGGGAGTCCCAATGTATTGTAGAAACTACCATTAAGGTTAACGAAAAACAAAAACTCAGAATGATTGAAAAAATAGAACAGGGACTTGGCGGTCCCGGTTCTATAAACGGAAAGACCATTGCGGTTTTAGGACTTGCGTTTAAGCCGAATACCGATGACATGCGGGAATCGCCGGCAATCGCCCTCTGTGAGGGCCTGGTAAAAAAAGGCGCCCGGCTGCGGGTATGGGACCCCGCAGCCATGGGGGAAGCGGAATGGCGGCTTCGTTCCATACGGGATAAACTGTATTTTTCGACGGATGAATATGACGCCATTACCGGATCCGACGCCCTCGTGCTCCTTACCGAATGGAATCAATTCAGGAATCTGGATCTCCCCCGGGTAAAAAGCCTGCTGACCCTTCCCTGTTTTTTTGATTTACGAAACATCTACAAGCGCTTTGAAGTTGAAAATGCGGGGCTGAGATATATTGGTATAGGTAAGCCGGTTTTAAAACCCGCTTAGTTTTGAAACCGCCGGAGGCAAATGAAAATACTGGTTACGGGAAGCGCCGGGTTTATCGGCTTTCATCTGGCGCAAAGATTGTCCGGCATGGGTCACCCGGTGGTTGGCATCGACAATATAAATGCCTATTACGATACCGCCTTGAAAGAAGCGCGGCTTAAACATTCCGGTATAGCGGTTGAATCGATTCGGGAGGGAAGAAAACTGTCCAGCGCCTGCTTTGATACGTATTCTTTTATCAAAATGGATTTAGCCGATCGCGCCGGACTGTTTGATCTCTTTGAGAAAGAACAATTTGATTGGGTAATTAACCTTGCCGCCCAGGCGGGAGTCCGGTACAGTCTGGAAAATCCCTATGCTTATATTGAAAGCAACATTAACGGTTTTTTTAATATCCTTGAAGCCTGCCGCAGGTATCCTATAAAGCATCTGGTGTTTGCCTCAAGTTCTTCCGTATACGGCCTTAATGAAAAGGTTCCGTTTTCAACCGCCGACCATACGGATCGTCCCGCAAGCCTGTATGCGGCCACCAAAAAATCAAATGAACTGCTGGCCTATTCCTACAGTCATCTTTATCAACTGCCCATTACGGGACTGCGGTTTTTTACCGTATACGGTCCCTGGGGGCGGCCCGACATGGCGCCTTTTCTTTTTACCAAGGCGATCCTTGAGGATGAACCGATCAAGGTATTTAACCACGGTAATATGAAGCGGGATTTTACCTATATTGATGATATTATTGAAGGAATTGTCAGAACCGTTGATCGCATTCCCGGTTTTTCCCGGGCGGCTTATAAAATTTACAACATCGGCTGCGGTAAACCGGTGGATTTAATGACTTTTATCGAAACCATTGAAAAAAATACCGGTAAAAAGGCAAAAAAAGAGCTGCTCCCCATGCAGGCAGGGGATGTGCCGGTAACCTGGGCCGATACCGGCGAACTTGAGGCGGATACCGGCTATCGGCCGAAGACGGGTATCGAGGAAGGGATCCCCCGGTTTGTTGAGTGGTATAAAGGATACTACCGGTAAAGTTTTGTAAGGATGTTGACAAAAACAAGATGTTAAATACCATAATGACCATCCCGAGAAAACTTAACGTCCTCCTGGAACGCAAGAGAAAATTATACCTGGTCATTCTGTTTTTTCTCTCCATATTTTTATCCGTGATTGAAACCCTGGGGGTTTCGGTGGTGATGCCTTTTATTTCCGCCGCCTCAAATCCTGATATGATCGATACCGGCTGGTACAAATATTTTTTTGACCTTTTGGGTTTTAATGACAAAAACAAATTTATTATATTTTTTGGCGGCGTTATAATAGTTTTTTATTTATTCAGATCCGGGTATAATGTTTTTTATAATTATGCCATAAACAAATTTTCCCTGGGAACCTTCCGTTATTTTGCCAACCGGCTTTTTAAAACGTACCTGGCCCTTCCCTACAAGGTTTACGTTCAGAAAAATCCTTCTGTTTTAGCTCAAATGGTCAACGGCGAGGCGAACAATTTAAGCGTTTTGTTGTTGAATTTGCTGATGATCTTTTCGGAGGTCTTTACCGTACTGTTCCTGTATTTTTTTATGGTTTTAGTTAACTGGCAGATAACCTTAGTTTTGACTTTTATATTAATTTTTATTATTTTGATCATTTTTGCCACCTTGATACGGACAAGTAAAAGGCTGGGCGAAAAACGTTATGCCGCAAACGTAAAATTGGGCCGGACCCTTTGGGAAACCTTTGGTAATTATAAATTTATAAAACTAAAAGGTAATCAAGAAAAAATATTAGATGTTTTTAACGATTCCGTCGGCCAGTTGTCCCATGCCGCCGTATTGAGCAGTACCTTGGGAACTGTACCGAAAAACATCCTTGAAAATTTGGGATTTTCCCTGTTAATTGCGGCGGTTTGCTTTATCCTCTGGCGCTACGATTCGGCCGCCATGGTTATCCCGGTTATTTCCATGTATGCCCTGGCCCTGTACCGGATGCTGCCCGCCATTAACCGGATAATGGGATATTTTAATTCAATGGCCTATTTACAGAAATCCCTGCATATTATATATGACGAGTTTAATCTTGAAACCGATAATGAGGGAGTTTCCCCGGTGGTTTTTACCAAATCTATCCGCGTGGAGAATCTTTGGTTTCGCTACTTAAGCGGGGGCGATGTTTTAAAAGATATTTCCCTAAAAATACGGATAGGCGAAAAAGTCGCTTTTACCGGTGAAAGCGGCAGCGGTAAAACAACCCTGGTAGATTTGCTCATCGGCATTTACCGGCCCACCCAGGGGCAGTTGTATGTGGACGATGTTTTAATCGACTATACCAATATCCGTTCCTGGCGCGCCAAAATTGGATATATACCCCAAAGCATTTATCTTTTTGACGGTACGGTGGCGGAAAATATCGCCTTTGGCTCGGATCGGGACGAAGAAAAAATTATCCGGGTTCTGAAAAAGGCCAAAATCTGGAATTTTCTTGAAACCAAAGAGGGTATTAATACCCTGGTCGGCGAAGGGGGTATTCAGTTAAGCGGCGGCCAGAAACAACGGATAGGCATAGCCCGGGCTCTGTACAATGATCCCGAAGTGCTTGTTTTGGATGAAGCCACTTCTTCTTTGGATGATGAAACCGAAGCGGAAATAATGAGCGAAATATACGATGTAAGCGGCAATAAAACCCTCATCATCATTGCCCACCGGCTTAGTACCGTGCAACGCTGCGATCGGCGGATTCAGATTGAGGACGGGGCACTGGTGGGATGAAGCGGAATAATCACTTCACGCTTATCCTGGTAAAGGGCTGAGGAATTGGTTTGGAAATTGAAGTATTATCCGAACAGTGCTATTAATGAATGAAGGGACTTTATTATGAAAGTAGTAATTCTGGCCGGCGGATTAGGAACTCGGCTTTCCGAAGAAACAACCCTAATTCCAAAACCCATGATTGAAATAGGCGGTCATCCTATTTTATGGCATATCATGAAGATATATTCATTTTGGGGATTTAATGATTTTGTGATTCTGACCGGATATAAATCCCATATTATTAAAGAATATTTTATTAATTTTTATACCCGTTATTCTGATATTACGGTTAATATGGCAAATAATTCCGTAGACATTCATAATATCCGTTCCGAACCATGGAGAGTTACCATGTTATATACCGGCCAGGATACGATGACCGGCGGGCGGCTGCTAAAAGCCAAGAATTTTATCGGTGATGAACGATTTATGCTGACTTACGGTGATGGCGTCAGCGATATCGATATACCGGCGCTGCTTGATTTTCATATCAAGACCGGTAAAGTCGTTACCCTGACATCGGTACAGCCCACCGGGAAATATGGGATCCTAAAAGTAGAAGACGATAACCGCGTCAGTTCTTTCCTTGAAAAACCTGCCGGGGACGGCGCCTGGATCAACGGCGGATTTTTTGTTATGGAACCAAAAATTTTCAGTTATATAAAAAATGGAGACGCTTCCATCCTTGAACGTGAACCTTTGCAGAAACTGGCAATGGATAATGAACTTGCCGCTTTTAAACACAAGGGGTTCTGGAAATCTATGGATACCCTCAAGGATAAATATGAATTGACAAATATGTGGATCGGGGGAAAAGCGCCCTGGGCTTTATGGTTAAAACCATGAATTTGAATTTTTATAAAAAGAAAAAAGTTTTGATTACCGGACATACAGGTTTTAAGGGAACTTGGATGTGCCATATTTTATTACAAGCGGGAGCGGATGTAACCGGTTATGCGCTGGAGCCGCCGACCATTCCTTCTCTTTTTGATCAAGCCAATACGGTCGAAAATATTCGTTCGATCTATGGGGATATACGGGATCGGAATTTGCTTATAGAAACAATACAAAATTCAAAGCCGGATATTATCTTTCATATGGCTGCCCAGCCTTTGGTCCGTCGTTCATATAAAGATCCTGCCCTCACTTATGAAACAAATGTGATGGGTACGGTCAATATCCTTGAAGCCCTGCGGATTACACCATCTGTCCGCTCCTTTGTTAATGTTACTACCGATAAAGTTTATGAAAACAGGGAGTGGCCCTGGGGTTACCGGGAAAATGATAATCTTTGTGGTTTTGATCCCTATTCCAACAGCAAATCCTGCAGCGAATTGGTCACCGCAAGTTACCGCAATTCATTTTTTTCAAGCCCTGAGGATCCTTCGATTTCAACCGCCCGTTCGGGGAATGTTATCGGCGGCGGGGATTATGCGGAGGATCGGATAATTCCGGATTGTGTCCGGGCGGTAGAAACGGGAAAAACTATAGTTATACGGAATCCCCATTCTGTCCGGCCCTATCAGCATGTTTTGGAATGTCTTTCGGGTTACCTGTTGCTTGCGGAAAAACAATATGCCGATAAGTCCTTAGACGGGGCTTATAATTTTGGTCCGGACGATGATAACTGCGTTACTACCGGAAAACTTGCGGATTTTTTCTGCGCCGTCTGGGAACAAGGGGTATCCTGGAAAGAACAAGGCGACTGCGGCCCCCATGAGGCTAATTTTTTGAAATTGGACTGCTCCAAGACAAAGGTTGCGCTGGGCTGGAATTCAAAGTGGGATATCAGAACCGCTATAAACAAGACGGTTGAATTTGCCAAAAGTTCAACCGATGAAAAACGAAAAAAAATTCTTGAAAAACAAATAAGAGAATATTTTTATAATGTTTGAATCCATGAATCAAGAAGAGGCCCGTCGC
Organism: Treponema sp. TIM-1; assembly: GCF_046533115.1. Taxonomy (NCBI): domain Bacteria; kingdom Pseudomonadati; phylum Spirochaetota; class Spirochaetia; order Treponematales; family Treponemataceae; genus Treponema; species Treponema sp. TIM-1. The sequence continues at coordinate 48,422 of NZ_JAJQRC010000010.1, read as the reverse complement.
GCTATTTTTGACAGGGTTAAAGAATATTACCAAACTTTTATGGTAAGGCCGTCGTATAAGGATGGCGATCGTATCCCCTATGCTTCCCGGGTATTTGATGAACAGGAAATGGTCAATCTTGTGGACAGTGCCCTGGAGTTTTGGCTTACCGCCGGACGGTATACCGACCGGTTTGAAAAACAACTCGCTGAGTATCTTCAGGTTCCGTTTTGTTCCCTGGTCAATTCCGGTTCTTCTGCCAATCTTCTGGCTTTTATGGCCTTGACCTCTCCCCTCTTGGGAGAGCGGTCGCTGCAACGGGGGGATGAGGTGATCACCGTGGCCGCGGGATTCCCTACCACGGTGACGCCGATTCTGCAGTTCGGTGCGGTACCGGTGTTTGTGGATGTAACGATCCCCCAGTATAACATTGATGTATCTCTTTTGGAGCGGGCGTTTTCCCCAAAAACAAAGGCGGTGATGCTGGCCCATACCCTGGGAAACCCCTTTGAGTTGAGGACGGTGAAGGCTTTTTGCCGCGCACATAATTTGTGGCTTATAGAGGATAACTGTGATGCTCTCGGTTCAAAATATACAATGGATGGCGTGGAGAAGTTCACCGGAACCATCGGCGATATGGGGACCTCCAGCTTTTATCCTCCCCATCACATGACCATGGGGGAGGGTGGGGCGATCTATACCGCAAACCCGTTGCTCCACAAGATTGTCCACTCCTTAAGGGATTGGGGCAGAGATTGCGTGTGTCCTTCCGGCAGGGATAATATGTGCGGGCATCGTTTTGATAAAAAGTACGGCGAGCTGCCCCTGGGGTATGATCACAAGTATGTTTATAGTCACTTTGGCTATAACCTGAAGGCCACCGATATGCAGGCAGCCATCGGCTGCGCCCAATTAGAAAAGTTCCCTTTTTTTGTTGAAAGGCGGCGGCATAACTGGCAGCGGCTTTACGAGGGACTGGTCGATCTGCGGGATAAGCTGATATTGCCCCTGGCAGCGCCGGATTCGAAGCCGAGTTGGTTTGGTTTTTTACTTACCTGCCGGGAAGGGGTAAACCGGAACAAACTGGTGCAATATATTGAAAGCCACAATATTCAGACCCGGATGCTGTTTGCGGGAAATCTGGTCAAGCACCCCTGTTTTGATGGTATGCGGAAAAACGGCGAAGGTTTCCGTATAGCGGGCGGCCTTGAAACAACCGACCGGATTATGAACGATACCTTCTGGATCGGGGTATATCCGGGGATGACTGATGAGATGATTGATAGGATGATTGCGGTGGTGAGGGAAGGGGTAGAGCTGCAATGAAAGTCACCGATTATATTGTATCCTTTTTTGTTTCACATAACATCAGATATATTTTTGGATATCAGGGGGGTATGATAACTCATTTGGTGGATTCTATAAGTAAAAGCAACGATATACAGTTCATCCAATGTTATCATGAACAATCGGCCTCGATTGCGGCGGAAGGATATGCCAGGGCATCAGGTAAGTTTGGTGTTGCTATATCGACAAGCGGCCCGGGCGCTACCAATATGATCACCGGTATTGCCAATGCGTATTATGATTCTATTCCTGTTATATATATAACAGGCCAAGTTAATACTTATGAATATAAACATCAAAAACCCATACGACAAATGGGTTTTCAGGAAACCGATATTGTTTCTATTGTAAAATCAATAACAAAATATGCGGTAATGATCGAAGGCGAAGATCGTATAAAATATGAGCTGGAGAAAGCGGTAGACATCGCAACGACCGGTCGAAAAGGTCCGGTGCTGCTGGACATACCAATGAATATACAACGTACCGATATATCACCGGTAGATTTATCTTCTTATACTGATTTTTATAAGAAGCCCCTGCCTGATTCCTTGATAGTTCAAGAAGTGATATCTTTACTACACGATGCGGATCGGCCGCTTGTTTTATGTGGAGGCGGTGTTCTGACAGGCAAGGAAAAACTGAATACTTTCCTTTTAAAAACCAAGTTGCCTTATGTTGTCTCACTTATGGGGAAAGGCTGTGTTGATGAAACAAAAAAATATTTTATCGGAATGATAGGAAGCTATGGTAATAGGTGTGCCAATTTAGCCTTTTCCTGGGCAGATGTTATTTTGGTATTAGGTTCAAGATTGGATCTCAGACAGACAGGAAACAAGAATTTAGGAAATTGGGACAAGGTAAAATTTGTTCATGTGGATATTGATATAAATGAATTAAATGATGCTAGTATAAAAAATAAAATGTTGATACATGCTTATATTGAAGATTTTTTATATGTGTTGGAAAAAACAAAGTCTACTTTTACCGTGAAAAACGATTGGATAAAATTTATAATGTTTCTTAAAGAAAAATACTCGCAGAAAAATGATATTGACCGATTTTTAAAATACAAGACCCCATATGAAGCTTTGGAGCAGATTGGCTTGACAGCTGATGATGGCACAATTTTTACCGCTGATATCGGACAGAATCAAATGTGGGCAGCGCAGACCTTGCAATTAAAACCGGATCAGATGTTTTTTACCAGCGGCGGTTTAGCTCCGATGGGGTATTCTCTACATTCCGCCATTGGTGCGGCCTTTGCCTTTCCTGAAAAAAAGGTTATATGTATTATCGGTGACGGTGGATTTCATATTGCCCTGCAATCCCTTTTGCTTATTTCGCAATACAAATTAAACATTATGATTTTTGTGTTAAACAATCATGCCCTGGGAATGATAACACAATTTCAGACATTGTATTTTGAATCGAATATGGCAGGGACTACAAGTGACGGTGGTTATGAGATTCCTGATATTAAATATATCGCTAAGGCATGTGGGTTAGAATATGAGCATATAGATGATGTCATGAATAAGAAAGTGCCGGATTTTTCCAGAGGAAAGATAGTGGAAATAGAACTAAACGAATTGACAACAGTTGTTCCAAAGCTTGAATTTAATCAGCCATTATATAATATGATTCCATATTTGGATGCAGATGAGATCGAACGGCTGGAAAATAGAAAATAAATGAAATCGATTGCTTTGACCGGCGCGACCAGTATGATTGGGCTTGCACTTATCAAACGATGTATTCAAAATAATATTGCCGTATTGGCATTGGTCCGTCCCGGTTCTTCGCGAAGAGAACGTGTGCCGGCTTCTGATTTGGTTACTATTCTGGAATGTAATATTGATGATCTTGCCGGTTTAAATATTCCCTCGAATGTTGGGCTGCCTGTTGAGGTTTTTTATCATATAGGTTGGGATGCCACTGATAAAGCGGGAAGAAATTCTTGTGAGGAGCAGTTGAAAAATATAGAGCACACTCTACATGCGGTGTCGCTTGCAAAGAAATTGGGCTGCAGGAGGTTTGTTGGTACAGGTTCACAGGCTGAGTATGGTAATACTTCCAGACCCTTGAATGGGAATATTTCGGTCAATCCTGAAATTGCCTACGGGGTGGCAAAATACGCCGCAGGGAAATTTTCAAAAATTGAATGTGAAAAGTTAAATCTGGAATATATTTGGGTTCGGATTTTAAGTGTGTATGGTATTAATGATAATGATGATACTTTAATAAGAAATTTTATTAATAAATGTAAAAACAATCAGCCGTTGCCTTTAAGCGCCTGTACCCATATATGGGATTATCTTTACGAAGATGATGCCGGAAAGGCTTTATTGTCCATCGGAGAAAAGGGAACAAGCGGAAAAATTTATTGCCTTGGTAGCGGGATGGGAAGGCCATTAAAAGAGTATTTGGAAGTTATCAAAAATATAATTAATGTGAAATACCAGCCTGATTATGGGAAAATCCCATATACAGAGAAGTCAATCAAATATTTGTGTGCCGACATATCGGAATTAACTGCCGATACCGGTTGGAAGCCGGAAATATCCTTTGAGGAAGGAATTAATTTGATAATAAATTGCAAGCAGATGTGTAATTTCAATGAAAAACCATTATAAACTGACAATTTCAGTCCTGACCTATAACCGACCGCATTATTTGATTGAAATGCTGGACTCAATAATGCAACAAACGTATCATGATTTTTATGTAAAAATATATGATAATGGTTCTATCGATAATACCGGAGAAATAATAAAACCATATTTAAAAGACAGTCGTTTTTCATATCATAAATTTCAACGAAATGCGGTAGAAAATATCCGTATACCCTTTGATCAATGTGATACCGAATACTTTATTTGGGCACATGATGATGATATTATGCTTCCAGACATGGTCCAGGAAGAATTATCCATCCTTGAAAACAATGACGAGGTCGGACTTGTAACGGTAAATTCAAATTATATTGACGAGCAAGGTATTATTTTTAAATATTCAATATATAGTCATATTAGTATAAATGATTTAGTTATCCCAAGGCAAGGCTTCTTTGCTTTATTTGCAAATGGAAAGACTATCGTTTGCTGTCCATCTGTGATGTACAGGATGTCTATAATAAGAAAATATAATGTTTATTTGCATTATGAGTATGGTGGTGCATGTGATATTTTTCAGTGGATGGAAATAAATCAATATTGTAGTATGTATTATATCAGCAAAACACTATTTCATTATAGAAAGCATAAGAATCAAGATAGTCAAAATACCCTTTGTTTGGATCCGTTATTAAAGAAGCCAATCCTCTCTTTGCTTGATAATTATGATAATTCGGATATTCTTAGAAGAAAATGGTTAAAATTTATTAACAGAAGAATTTTTGATGAATTATTTAAAAGTAAAATTGTACCACATATCGCTTATAAAACAATAAGACATGCTATTTTTATTCCGCACAAACAAGAATTTCTCTTTCGTTTAAAAGTATATTTTTTAGTTTTTGCTCCTTTATCAAAGGTACAGATCAAGATATACAGAAGGCTAAGGAGAATTTTTTTACGAACGATACGTAGTTGATTCAAAATATGATTACCGAAAACAATACAGCCAACAAGGGGGTAATAAATTATGGATAGAATGCTACAAATTGATACTGATCTTAAAAACGAAAAAAGGTTTAAGTGGAAGTATGCCTAATGTCTTATGCCATAATTATCTTATTGTGATTTACTGGTGGTGCCAAAAACAAATGGAACCATGGTGTCTGTAAAATATAACAACAGAATATAGATAAGTATATTCTTGAATTAGGTACAAATCTGCAATTGAATGATTACTTGACATAATCTCTAGTAATATTATTTGGAGGTTATAAATAATGCTTTTGCAAAACGATGATAAAATATTAACTATTGGATTACCCTGTTATAATGAAGAAAATTCCTTAGACACTAATCTGAATAATTTATTCACAATTATTTTGAATAACTCGCTTATGAATGAAGTTTCTGTTTTGGTTTCAAATAATTGTAGTACTGATAGAACTGAAAGTATTTGTAAAAAATATCGTTCTTTATACCCAGATATCTTTACTTATGTCACAAATGAAACTAATATAGGTCCAGATAGGAATTTTCACAATGTAGTTAAATGTTCAAAAAGTCAATATGTATGGCTCTTATCAGGTAATGATTCAATAGTTGAGGGAGCTTTAAGTAGAGTATTAGGCTATATACGGGAATATAAGCCATCATATATTTATATAAATTTTATTCCAGATACTACTTGCGTCAATGATTGTGATGTATGCTTTGATAAAGAGACTTTTATAAAATCATTAAAATGGAGATGTTCTTTGATTTCTTCTAATATAGTTAAAAAAGATTTATGGTTGTCTTTTAATATGGAAAAATATTTTGATTCTGCATGGATTCATATGGGTTATGTTTTAGAATTGTTAAATCATTTTATTCAAAAAACTATTGTTTCAAATAAAATTGATATAATACCCAATATATGCTCACAGAGAAATACGTGGGATAAAAATGGTAATCTTCTTCTTTTCGGTTTAAATTTATTCAAGATGATTGATGAATATTTATTGGACAAGGCTTCAATAGCTTATGAATTGGGGCAAAGAAGTATGTCTATAGGTTATCCGGGTACAATTGTCCATGCCCGTGAACAAGGACTTAAAATAACAAAGGATACTAGACTAATGATAAAGAAGGCTATGTCCTATAATAAACCAAAGTATTTGTTCATGTGTCTGCCGGTCATTATTTTTCCAGAATTTTTATTTCGTTTTGTAAATAGTCTTTTTCATATAAAAAGAAAAATTAAATCAAAAATAAAAAAATTATATTGTAGATTCTTCATCGGCTAATTAAAATTACTACCTTTTTATAATAGCGCTAATTGAAAATTAATATGCCTTCAGTTATTAAAACTATTTATCGGACGATTTTACCATATCCGCTTAGAAATAGTATTGTTAAATCCAAACGTTTTTTTTTGGTAAACATTTCAAAATCAAAAAGTTATTTGTCCTATTTCTTCTCAAATGAAATACGGAAGAATCCCGAAATAATAACGATTATTGACGGCGGATTGGGCAGTCAGATGGGACAATATGTGATGGGACAGGAAATACGACGGATTACCGGCAGGGAAGTGAGTTATGATTTATCATGGTATGAACATGGGGGAAAAGATATTAATGGGAAAGAGAACAGATTATATGAACTGGAAAATGTTTTTCCAAATATTGTTGTGAGAAAGGCTGGTATAAAAAAACGTATGCTTTATAAGAAATTATTCAATAAATACGATTCAAATCTTACGATAAACAATCTTGATGAGATTGACTTTTCAAGACTGCCTATATATTTAGGCGGCTATTGGAAGACTAATAAATATTCTAATTATGATATTGATTCATTGCGCAGGATATTCGCATTTAGTTTAAGACTGGATGACAAAAATAAAGAACTTCTCAATAAAATAAATTCCTGTAGTTGTTCAGTAGCGATACAAATTCGCATGGGTGACTATTTGGGTTCCGTACTTGATGTTATAAATCAGAAATATTTTTATAATGCTATAAACTATCTCATTAAAGAGAAAAAACTAGTTGATTTTCATTTTTTTGTATTTTCTGATGATATCGAAAAAAGCAAACAAATGTTAAGCAAACTTCCATATCATTTTGTTTATGTTACTATTAACGATAATGACCATGGCGCTTATGATATGTTTCTGATGAGTCAATGTCATCACTTTATTATTTCAAATTCTTCATTTGGCTTCTGGCCTGCTTTGCTTTCCGTAAGAACAAATGAAAAAATGGTTATTCAGCCAAACAAATGGTTGAAAACCGATACAGAAAAAGTGAAATCAAAGTATCCGGGATGGATATTCCTGGATTGTTAAAATGGGTAGGACTATATATATGAAGACAGCGCTTATAACTGGGGTAACTGGACAGGATGGGGCTTATTTATCGGAATTACTCTTAAAGAAAGGGTATGAAGTACACGGTATAAAACGGCGGGCATCGAATTTTAATACCCAGCGTATAGATCATCTTTATCAGGATCCTCATGTTGAAAACAAAAAATTTATTTTACATTACGGTGATTTAACAGATACGTCCAATATTATCCGTATTATCCAACAAGTACAACCTGATGAAATTTATAATCTTGGCGCCCAGAGTCATGTACAGGTATCTTTTGAAGTACCTGAATATACCGCAGATGATGACGGGATAGGGACGCTTCGCCTTTTAGAGGCGATTCGCCTTCTGGGACTGGAGAAAAAAGTCCGCTTTTATCAGGCTTCAACTTCTGAATTATTCGGTAAAGTAAAGGAAATTCCGCAAAAAGAAACGACCCCTTTCTATCCCCGCAGTCCTTATGCATGCGCAAAACTTTATGCTTACTGGATCACCGTAAATTACCGTGAAAGTTATGGACTGTATGCATGTAATGGTATTCTTTTTAACCATGAAAGCCCGATTCGGGGGGAAACCTTTGTAACCAGAAAAGTAACCAGGGCCGCCGCCCGAATAAAACTTGGCTTGCAGGAAAAACTCTATATGGGGAACCTTGATTCAAAACGCGATTGGGGATATGCGGGCGATTATGTTGAGTTGATGTGGCTCATGCTGCAGCAGGAAGAACCGGAAGATTACGTTATTGCTACCGGCATAACTACCAGTGTTCGGGATTTTATATCAATGGCTTTTAAAGAGGCGGGAATATCCCTTGTTTGGGAAGGCAGTGGAATTAATGAAAAGGCCATTGACAATTTGACCGGGAAAATATTGGTTGAGATTGATCCCCGTTATTTCCGCCCATCAGAGGTCGAGTTGCTTATTGGAGATTCTTCAAAAGCAAGAACAAAACTTGGATGGAAACCAAAGGTCAACCTGCCGGAATTGATAAAGATGATGGTTAAGAATGACATCCTGTTGGCACAGAGAGAAATACATCTTAGAGATGGTGGTTATTTTATTCGTAATTATTATGAGTAAACACAAACATTTGTGAATAATCTATACAAAGATATGTGGATCATATGAAAATATTTATTAGCGGTTCAAATGGAATGGTTGGTCGTAATCTTCTTGAGAATGAAGACATAACAAAGCATGATATACTTAAACCTCCATCATCCGAACTTAATTTATTAAATTTTAACGACATCAAAATTTATCTAAAAAAAACAAAACCTGATATGATTATCCACTGTGCTGGTAAAGTTGGAGGCATTCAGGCTAATATGAAAGATATGTATAAATTTTTTACCGAAAATGCATTGATGGGTATCAATCTGGTCAAAGCGGCTAAAGAGCATGGAATAAAGAAATTTCTCAACCTGTCAAGTTCTTGTACCTATCCCAGAAATTATAAAAATCCTCTTAAAGAAGAATATATACTACAAGCTGAACTTGAACCCACAAATGAAGGATATGCCCTCGCTAAATTGTCAATTCTAAAGATGTGTGAATATATTTCAAGAGAATATCCGGGGTATCAATATAAGACATTTATTCCTTGTAATTTATATGGCCGCTGGGATAAGTTTGATGAAGCAAACTCTCACATGATACCGGCGGTCATTAAAAAAATTTATAATGCAGTCGTTTCCAAATTACCAGAAATAGAAATATGGGGGGATGGTACCGCACGGCGGGAATTTATGTACGCCTCGGATCTTGCATCATGTGTTGCCAAAGCAATCGAGAATTTTGAAGATGTCCCCAGTGTAATGAATGTCGGACTTGGTTTTGATTATTCAATTAATGAGTATTATGAAACTATAAAGAAAATTCTGGAATATAAAGGTTCTTTTATTTATAATACTTCCATGCCGGTGGGTATGAAACAAAAATTATTGAATATCGATCTTCAGAGCAAATGGGGTTGGAAGCCGCAAGTCTCACTTGAACAAGGCATAGAAAGAACATATCAATTTTTTTTAGGATACGTCAATGATAAAGTATGAACTCGCTTTAAGCAGTTGGGATGATAACGAGATCAAGGCCATCAAAAGAGTCTTGGATAGTAATCGGACTACAATGGGAGAATATGTAAGAAGGTACGAGGAGGAATTCGCCTGTTTTGTTGGTTCAAAATACTGCGTAATGGTAAATTCCGGTTCCAGTGCAAATCTTCTTGGCGTTGCAGCTCTTTTTTACAGAAAGAAATATAATCTCAAACCGGGGGACGAGGTTATTGTTCCGGCTGTTTCATGGCCAACAACTTATTATCCATTATATCAGTATGGTTTAAGGCTTAAATTTGTCGATATCGATTTGGCGACGTTAAATTATGATTTAAAAAAATTACAAGAAGCTGTTTCAGAAAATACCAGGATGATTGTTATTGTAAATCTTCTTGGAAATCCAAATGATTTTAGTCAAATACAAAAAATAATAAATGATAAAAATATTATTCTGTTTGAAGATAATTGTGAATCATTGGGGGCTGAATTAAACGGCAGACAGGCCGGTACCTGGGGTTTACTGGGGACATATTCCAGTTTTTTCTCACATCACATATCTACTATGGAAGGCGGGATGATTGTTACCGATGATGAAGAATTATATCAAATAATGCTCTGTATGCGTGCTCATGGATGGACTAGAAATCTACCAAAAAAAAATCTGGTTACGACTCAAAAAAGTGATAATCAATTTGAGGAATTATACCGCTTTGTTTTACCCGGATATAACTTCCGCCCAATTGAAATGATGGGGGCAATTGGTTCCGAACAACTAAAAAAGTTATCTGATTTTCTTAAATTCCGAAGATCAAATGCCGCTTATTTCATAAATATATTTAATAACAATCCATCTTTTTTCATCCAGAAGGAAATTGGTCAATCTAGCTGGTTTGGGTTTTCACTTGTCTTAAAGCCAAATGTTTCCATAACAAGGAAAGAGATCATGGATTATCTGACAAAAAAGAATATTGAGGTTCGTCCGATCGTTGCAGGAAATTTTACAAAAAACGAAGTATTAAAATATTTCAATTATGAATTATATGGTGAAATGAAAAACGCAGAATATATTGATAAGAATGGTTTTTTTGTCGGTAATCATCATTTTGATATACGTGATAAAATTGATTATTTATATGAAGCGCTTGGAAATTTTCTCAAATGAAATATTCCTTTATGGATAGTTCTGAAATAAAATTTATTCTGGAAATTGTATGACCTCAATTGGTTCTTTAATGAAAACAACTCTAAAGTTATTCTTGCCAAAATTATTTAGGAAAAAAATAAAAAACTATTTAAAGAAAATACTTGGAGTTGATTATATTCATAAAACTTACGGAAAAGTGTATATGCCGTTATACAATATGGGTTTTCCATTAAACAATAAGTATCCTGATATTTATAATTCCGAGGGAAAGAAATTAGAATTATTCTTTCTCCGGGATATACACGGCGCGCATCTGGTTTATAGTTATAACAAGTATTTCGAGTGGGACAGATATAATTTTGGATTAGACACTCATTTTTATACCCATAATTCCATGCGTGAAACAATGGGAAAACCGCAAAAACGATACGGCATGCTTGTTGAGTCGGAAATTATTGTGCCCGGTGATTATAAAATTTTTGAGAAACAAAAAGGTCTTGAAAACGATTTTGATTTGATTTTTACTTATTCTGATAAAATACTTGAAGCAATCCCCAATGCCCGCTATGTTCCGTATTATATAAAACCCCAATATAATTCATCCGAATTGGGAATAGAGGCGGCTAATCAATATAAATACAAAAGTAAGAATATTTCGGTAATTGCTTCCGGCAAAACAATGGTTCCTTTGCATAAATATAGAAACGCCATCGCCATGCAGTGCAAAACAAATCAACTAGCAGACGCTTATGGAAAATTTGATGGCGGAAGATATTTTGAAATATCTGAACCCTATAAAGATTACCGCTTTTCTATCGTTATAGAGAATGAAATAACCCCTTATGGTTTTACTGAAAAAATCACAAATTGTCTTGCTTCCATGACCATACCGGTTTATTTAGGTGCCACAAAGATTGATAGCCTTTTTAATCATGACGGCATTATTCATTTTAGTATGGATGACGATATAGAAAATGTTCTAAAACAATGTACAAAAGAATTTTATGAAGAAAGAATACCAGCTATAATCGATAATTTTAACAGGGTAAACAGTGGTAAAACCGCTAACGATATTATATATGAAAAATATTTATATAATGACGTTGGTAAATTATCACCCGGAGAATTATTGAAGACACTGAATTCGTAAGCAAATCATTTCTCGTATTTATAGAACAAAGGTATAATATAGAATCAGTCGAATCAAAGTGGATTATTTATGAAAAACCAATTAGTATCTATAATTGTTCCCTGTTATAATCAGGCTCGATATCTTGATATATGTCTGGAATCTGTTATTAGCCAGACATATCCTGATTGGGAATGTATTATTGTTAACGATGGATCGCCTGATAATACAGATGAAATAGCCCAAAAATGGTGTAAAAGAGATTCGCGTTTTAGGTATTTTAAAAAGGAAAATGGTGGGGTAAGTTCAGCAAGAAATTATGGACTAAAAATAGCAAATGGTGATTATATACAATTTCTTGATTCTGATGATATAATTGCTAATAATAAGTTCGAGCTACAACTAAAATTATTAAAGAAAAATAGTTGTGATATTATAATATCAGATCATGCTTATCTTATTAACAACAACCAAATAAGAAATCACAGCATCTGTAATATTGATTTCTCTCCCAGTGGTTTAATTTATGGCTGGGAATCTTCATTCATTTTTCCCATACATGCAGCGCTAATATCAAATGCATTTTTATTAAATTATAAAATAATATTTTCTGAAAAATTGAAAGCAGAAGAAGATTATTTCTTCTGGGTAACATGCGCTCTCAATAATGCAAAATTTTATTATCATAATGATATACTTGCCTATTATAGGGATCATAATTCTGGTACAAAAAACAGGGAACGATTAATTATTCATATATATAAAGTTTTTTTGGAAATCTATGAATTATTAGATGAAGAACAGAAAGAGATTTATAAAGATAGAATGCCCCCATTATTATTTCTTAAAACTGTTCCTTTCTATACCCCTATTGTTTTAAAAAAATCAAAAGCATATAAAATAGGTCTTTTTTTCTTGTTTTTTCCTAAACTTATTAAGAAATTCATGATAAAAATATTAAGTTCATTACGTTTCTTCGCCTGACTATTTTCGATCGGGCCTCCCAAGAAAGAACATAACTCCAGAAAGCGTGTCTGCTGGACGAGAAAAGAGAAATATATGAATCGAATACTATTCTTTGTCCATTACAATAAATACAATTTTCTTTCAGATCATGTGATCTATCTGTTGGAAAATATTCGCCGCCTATATACCAGAATAGTGGTCATTTCAAACAGTTCGCTATCCAGTGAACAATATAACAAACTTTCAGAATTCAGCGATGAAATTGTTTTGCGGGAAAACAAGGGATTTGATTTTGGCGCATGGAAGGATGCGATGCTAAAAGACGGATGGAAAAACCTTTCCCGATATGATAATTTAACATTGATGAACGACACCTGTTTTGGTCCTGTTTTTGATCTTGGAAATGTTTATCTTGAAATGGAAGAAAAAGACGTTGACTTCTGGGGATTAACAAACAACAAAAATGATAGATTTGGAATGCCCAAGAGTCGCAGGCCCATACCCGAACATATACAAAGTTATTTTATTTGTTTTAATAAAAAAGTTGTTAATTCCGGAATCTTCCAAACCTTTTGGGAGAATGTCAGATATGAAAATAAACTTGAAAAGGTAATTCAAAATTATGAAACCCAATTTACCCAAATATTGATAAAAGCCGGGTTCAGATATTCGGTATTTCTTGATAAATCAAGATTTCCCGAAATCAAATCTGATCTTGCGGTCAGACGGCCAGATTTATGCCTGAAATTTAGGGTTCCCGTTTTAAAGATAAGATCTTTTCTTAGTTTTCCTTGTCCTGGATATATTATTTCCCTCCTGCGGGAAAATACCAACTATCCTGTATCTATTGTTTTTGATTATCTTAATCAAATTTACGATCCTAATACAATGCTTTTTATTCAAAACAAGCTTATATCTAATGCGGAAAAAAATATAAATAGTTTTCGGAATGTAAAAACAGCAATACATCTGCATTTGTATTATACAGATATTTTAGATAAATATATGATATTCCTTAATAATACAAACGTAAATTTTGATCTTTATATTACAACCGATAGTCCTGAAAAAAAAGATGTTGTTTATAATTTTCTTAAGGGTCAAACATGCTTTTCAAAATTAAAAGAAATAATCATCATAAAAAATCAGGGGGGGGATATTATACCATGGTTATCCATTAAAGATCGCTTAAATCACTATGACATTGTTGGTCATTTTCATACAAAAAATTTGCTTGATGCTGAAGAATGGATCGGCATTACCTGGCTTAACGATCTGCTCAATTCATTATTATATAATATTAATTCTATAGTTAATGAATTTTTTATTAACAGTAACCTTGGTGTTGTAATACCCGAAGTACCATATGTTTTTAGAGGTATCTTTCTACTTGATTTCTCTAGACGTCTACGAAATAGTATGGGTGCATTATGGAATAAATTAGGATGTAAGAAAGAAATTAATTTTGAAATTATTAAAAGCATGGTTTTTCCAATTGGTGCTATGTTTTGGTATAGACCTGTCGCCTTAACCCCCCTTTTTAATCTGAAATTATCTCAGGATGATATTGGTCATGAATCTACACCTGATGAATGTATGTTACATGCTGTTGAGCGGCTGATTGTATATATTGCATGGAACGAAGGCTATGATTACAGGATTGCAATTCCACCAGAGGATAGAAATAGTAATTTTGTTGATGTTTCTGCAATCAATAAGGTTATTAATTCTCTGGAATACAGAATCGGTAAATACATATTAGGGCTGCCAAAAGCTGTTAAAAGCTTTGTGGAAAATTAACTGTGATTTCTGCCGCCATTGTCATCTGGTATAATCCTAAAACCCTGGGAGAAGCTATTTCGATAAAAAACATATTAACATATTCAGATTTTTGTAAAAAGGTGTATATTATCGATAACAGCATCGAAGATAATTCAAAATTGGCAGATCAAATTCCCAATTCCCGGTATATTCCTAATTTTGAGAATTTAGGCATTGCTAGAGCCCTGAATCAGGGCTGCGAAGCGGCCGTGAACGACGGTCATATATGGGCCATGACCATGGATCAGGATTCAAGCTGGGATAGTAAATATATTTCGGAGTACATAAATGAAGCCACTCGGATATATCACATTGACAATAGTACCCAGAGTTTTTCTCCGAATACGGTTCATCAAAACGAAGTACATTCAATATTGGGAACGATCAAGCATAATCTGTTAAAAAAAAGAAGGGCGGAAAAAAAGGATAACGAAAATGAATTTGAGTATATAGACCGGGTCATATCCAGTGGTAATATTATTAATCTTGAAATGTGGAAAACAATTGGCGGCTTTAATAATGAGCTCTTTATTAATGATGTGGATTACGATTTCTGTTATCGGCTAACTCAAAAGGGATATAAAATAGTAAAAATACATAAATGTAATATGAACCATGTTGAAGGAGAGCCTCGGAAGACATTTTTTCCCCATGCCTTCTGGTATCATAAAGAACGAATATATTATTTAGTACGGAATAAATATTACATTTTAAAGAACTATCCTCAATTTGCCAAGAAATATAAATACAAACAAACAATAAAAAGAATAATATTTGAGAAATTTTTTTTTCTTGAATTTGATGATTTGACATACGTCCTAAAAGGGATATCTGATGGGAGGCATAATATTTATGGTAAATTTTATAAAGAGAAAAAGAACAATTCTGTTAAGGAATAATCTGTGTTAAACATTTTTTGCCTTGGCGCGGTCTCTGAAGATTACAGGACAAGGAATACATTAAGATTTTTCCTCGAAAAAGAAGATTACCGGGTGTTTTACAACGATTTTGATAAACCGGTTTCATATGAAGAATCTTCCCGTCCGGTATCAATAAAAAGAAAGCTCCTTAAAATATTTTCAGTTATTCCTAATTTCTTTTATATGCTGTGGGCTGATATTATTTATGTCTTTGCTATGCAGCACGGCAGTTTCCCGATTCAAATAGCATTTTTATTTAAGAAGAAACTTGTGGTCGATTTTTTCCTTTCCTTTTATGATACTGAAATAAATGATTATAAACATTTTACTCCCGGTTCAAAAAAAGCCAAGAGAATAAAAAAGATCGATCGTAACGCTATTATCAATTCTCGGATGATTTTTTTCCTCAATCAGTCGGAGGCTGAATATTATACGAGGGTCCTTGATGTAGATAGTAACGCTATAACCTGTCGTATCTTGCCGCTTTGCATTGATGAAAAACCTCAAGCCAAGATTGGTTATTTTATGGGAAACCGCGATTGTCTTAATTTATGCTGGTGTGGTTCTTATGTGCCTTTGCAGGGTTTAGATGTTATTCTAACCGCTGTTTCCATGCTTAAAGGAAAGATTAAATTGCATTTGTATGTTTGGGGTGCCTCTGATAAAAGAGGGGAATCATATAAAAAAATGGTTGAAGGTCTCCAAATACAAGATATAGTTACCATACATAACGAATGGGGAAATCGTAAAAAATGGGAAGAATTTATTGTGGATAATTGTGATATATCATTAGGTATCTTTGGACAGTCAATGAAGGCGAAAACAGTTCTTGCCAACAAAGTATTGGATGGAATTGCGTTTCGCACTCCCGTTATAACCGCCCATTCCGCCGGTTTACATGAATATTTTAACGGAATCGATGATATTTTCATCACCGAAAATACCCCTATAGCCCTTGCGGAAATGATTGAATATGTTGGATCTTTCTATGGCGGATATTCCGGAATTAAGGAAAGAATAGACAATGCTTTCAAAATATATCGAGACAATTTTACACCCCATATTTTTCAGAAAAAATTATTATCCTATCTTACGACCTTAAGCGGCAGTCGGCGTGAGATTTATGAAAAAGATTTATCCCCATGAAATACCTCTACGTTCTTACAAGTTCGAAAAATGACACTTATTACGAACAATTTCTGCTCTCTCTTGTTTCCCTTAGGATGCATCATTCCCATGATGAGGTTGTTGTTCTAACAGATACAAAGACCAAAGAATCTCTCACCGGCAAACGTGGTAGGTATGAGAAACTAGTTTCAGATATAAAGCCAATAGACCCACCGAACGAATTAAATCAGAAGGAAATTTCCAGGTGGATTAAAACTTCTATCAGGCATTTTGTTTCAGGTGATTTTCTTTTTATTGACTGCGATACTATTATTGCCGGTCTTTTGGATATTTTGTCTTTGCAAAATATAACACTGGGTTCCGTATTGGATACTCATGTTTTATTATCGCAACATCACCTTAATGATGAATTTAAAAAAAGGGATGTTGCATTGGGTTATATAAGAGAGAGAGATTCAGATAAATATTTTAACAGCGGTATCATTTTTAGCCGTGATACTCCCGAGGCTCATGTTTTCTTTAACAAATGGCATGATTTATGGATTGAAGGTAATAGTCGCGGAATTTCTGCGGATCAACCTTCCTTCAACCAGGCAAACTACGAACTCAATAACATCATCACCGAGCTCCCCGGTGAATGGAACTGTCAGATAAGCCACAACGGTCTTCCCTATCTTTGCGATGCAAAAATTATCCATTATTATGCGACTTCCCTTGTTTCTTTTGTCCCGGCATATAAGCTTGCTTCTCCTGAAATTCTGGCGTCCATTAAAGCGACCGGTGAAATTCCTAAGGCAGCAATGGCGATGCTTGAAAATCCCAAGGCGGCTTTTGAAAGTCAAACCCGTATTATTGCGGATCCCGTGGTTATCGGGGCTTTTGACGGTTCACTCTTTTCAAAATTGATATGGTTAAATAAAAGGCATCCAAAACTTTTTAAAAAATGTGATGATTTTATGTCCCGTCTAACTAAAATTATCAAGAAACTTCTTGGAAAGAAATAATGTCCATGATTCTAATCAATGGTTATTTTCTTTGTCGTAGATTAACCGGTATAGAACGGTATGCTTACGAAATCACCCTGCGGCTGGATAAGATTATCTCTTCTGGAGAGATTTCCATTATTATCCCTTCGGATTTTAAAAATATCCCTCCCTATAAAAACCTTACTATAATAAAATACAAAAAAAAAATACCCCACATACTTTGGCAAATGGTTACCCTCCAGTTTTTTCTCCTCACCCACCGGCAATACACGATCCTTGAATTCGGCAATACCTGTCTCCCCTTGGCTCCCGGAATTGTTTTTCTGCACGATATCTACTGCGAATTCTTTCCCGAGGATTTTGTAAGCTTTCGGGATAAGGTTATCCGTTTGTATAACCGTTGGCAATACCGGCTTATTGCAAAAAGGGCGAAAAAGATCGGAACGGTTTCTTATTTCTCAAAAAATCAGATAGCTCAAACTTATCATATTACTCCCGAGCGTATTACCGTGATTTACAGCAGTTGGAACCATTTTTTGAGCGTTAAGGCGGATTATTCAGTTTTTGATACCTACCCGGTCCTTTTAGAAAATGAATTTTATTTTTCCCTTGGCAGCCTTTCAAAACGGAAAAATATCCGCTGGATCATCGAATATGCGGTCAAAAATCCTGATTCCTATTTCGCCGTTTCCGGTACAAGCCTTCCTACAACACAGATTGAGAACTTGGATAATAACGCCGGTTTAAAGAACATCCTGCTGCTTGGGTATCTGGATGACGCTAAGGTAAAGGCGCTGATGGAAAAATGCAAGGCCTTTATCCTACCCTCTTATTACGAGGGGTTTGGGCTTACCCCCGTGGAGGCCCTTTCGTGCGGAGCGCAGGTAATCGTGGCCAGAGCCGCAAGCCTGCCCGAAATATTCGGAAATACCGCGCACTATATCGATCCCTTTGATACTGATGTCGATTTAAACGTCCTCCTCAAAGAACCGGTTGAAAGTCCGGAGGAAATCCTAAAAAAATATTCCTATGATGAGGCGGCTAAACAGGTTTATAAACTCATCAAGGAGGTTTTACGGTGAGGCTGTTTCAAAAATCGATGGTTCTCTATAGAAAATCCGCCGGGAACCGGGTAACGGTTGTAGAGTAAAATGTCTGTTTTTTCAAAAAATATATATAAATTTCACTAAACCTATTGTCCCTTGTTCATTTTTATGTTATTTTTTGTAAAAATGAACACTGGAGGGTTGATTTTATGAAAAAAATTATTAGTTGGTTTGCGGCGGTTCTGCTGATCTTTGCGGTTTTTTCCTGCAAAAAAGAAGACAGTAACCGGGTTGTCATATTTACCAGTACGGAAGATTTTAGGACCGAGCATATGCAGGAGTTACTCACACAGCAGTTTCCTAACTATGATATCACGGTAGAGGTGCTTTCTACCGGAAATCATGCGGCAAAAATTAAGGCGGAAGGTCAGGATACCGAAGCGGACATTACCCTTAACCTTGAAACCGGTCATTTGGAATCGGTAAAAGATCTACTGGCGGATCTTTCATCCTATGATACTTCCGATTTTCTTGATGAACTTGTACCGGCTCATCATAAGTATCTGCCCTGGGACAAATCAAGCGGCGCTATTGTGATAAACCGCGAGAAACTTGCCGCTTTGGGGTTTCCGGTTCCTGCTTCTTATGAGGATCTGCTGAAAAGCGAATATAAGGGGCTTATTTCTATGCCGAACCCAAAATCCTCCGGTACGGGGTATATGTTTTTGGTCAGCCTAATTAATGCGTGGGGAGAAGACGAGGCATTTGCCTATTTTGATTCCCTTTCTGAGAATATTTTGCAGTTTACAACTTCCGGGTCAGGACCGGTAAACGCCCTCATTCAGGGAGAGGTCGCCATAGGCTTGGGTATGACGCTGACGGCAACCCAGGCTATCAACAGCCGGGGTGTCCCGCTGGAGATGATTTTTTTTGCCGAAGGCGCTCCCAGTATTACCACCGGAATGGGCATTATAAAAGGAAAGGAGAATCGTCCGGCGGTAAAGGAAGTTTTCAATTTCGCCATGACTAAATTGGTTAGGGATGATAAGGAGCTTTATTGTCCGGAAGCTATTTTTAAAAATCAGCCCAACAATATCCCAAACTACCCCCAAAACATACCCTATGCGGATATGACCGGCGTATATGACACGGTATTAAAAGAACGGCTGCTTGAAAAATGGAAGTATTAGCGGTGTATTGATGGATAAACTTGAAGCCAAAGACTTAGTTCACGTCTTTCACAAACAAGAAGTCCTGCATAAAATTAATTTTACGGTCAGGGATGGGGAGTTTCTCTCCATCCTTGGTCCTTCCGGCTGCGGTAAAACTACAATTTTGCGGATCCTTATCGGACTTCTTCATCCAAGTTCCGGCCGTATCATAAAAGATGGAATCGACATAACCGATTCGGCGCCTTCCTCCCGTAATATGGGAATAGTTTTTCAGAACTACGCGCTTTTTCAAAATATGACGGTCCTGCGAAATATAGAATATGCGATCAGGTTTGACAAAGAGTTTCGGGCAAAATCCCGTTCGATAGCCCTTAATATCATTGAGCAGGTAGGTCTCACAGAACATCTAAATAAAAAACCGGGCAAGCTGTCGGGGGGGCAGCAGCAGCGGGTCGCTATTGCCCGTACCCTTGCTAAAAATCCGGAGATCATTCTTTTTGATGAACCTATGTCCGCACTTGATGCGGCAACAAGGCTTTTGCTTCGGGATGAGATAAAACACATCCAAAAACAATTTCATTCCACTATCATTTATATTACCCATGATCAAGAAGAGGCCTTTGCGCTTTCTGACCGCATTATGGTAATGGACCACGGCAATATCCATCAGATTGATACGCCCGAGGACCTTATACGGAACCCGGCGGATCGGTTTGTTCAGGAATTTGTTATAGATAATCTTAAACTAAAAATTAAATCCTTGGCCAAATATATTGAGGTTTCTCAATGAGGAATCACGGATCCATATCCGTTAAGATCATTTTAACAATATTTCTAACCATAACGGTTGTTTTTCCCCTGCTTCGCATGTTCATATACATGACCGGGGTTGACATCTCCGCTGTTGTCGGTTCCCTTCAATTTAAGTTGGCGTTAAAAAATTCTATTCTGGCGGCGGGAACCGGAACAATCATTTCTATCGCGGCGGCCTATATTTTAGCAATTTGTGTTGTCCGCACTAATATGCGTTTTCGGGAGGTCTTTAGCGTTTTTGCCTCCCTTCCCATGCTTATCCCGTCAATATCCCACGGTATGGGCTTGATCTTGCTCCTCGGTTCAAATGGCATCCTTACCCGGCTACTGGGGATTAAACAGTCTGTCTATGGATTCAGAGGCATTGTGCTGGGTTCGGTATTTTATGCCTTTCCTGTTGCCTTTCTTATGCTGGCTGATATTCTAAAATATGAAGATGGTTCGCCTTACGAAGCGGCGGCGGTTTTAGGCATCCCTAAAAGCAGCCAATTTCTTTCTATTACTGTTCCGTATCTGCGTAAGCCGCTTATAGCCGTGGTTTTTGCCGTCTTTACGTTGATTTTTACCGACTATGGGGTTCCCCTCATGATCGGAGGGCGGTTCACCACCCTTCCGGTACTTATGTATCAAGAAGTAATCGGCCTTCTTAATTTTAACCGCGGGAGCGTTATTGGATTTTTTCTGCTTATTCCCGCAATAATAGCGTTCCTTTTTGACGTATTAAATAAAGATACCGGAAACCAAACTTTTACCATTCAGGAAAAAGCCAAGAAAGAAAGTGCCCTAAGAGATGCCGCCGCCGCTATATATTGTATGCTTATATGCCTTATCATTGCATTGCCCCTGGTAATTTTTATCGTTCTTACCTTTGTAAACAAGTATCCTGTTGATCTGTCTTTTACGCTGGATAATATTACAAGAACCCTCAATATGAGTGCTGGGCAATATCTAATGAATTCTTTGATTATTGCTTTGGGTGTTTCTGTGTTGGGAACCATGTTGTCATATATTATTGCTTATTTTACCGCAAGAACTCCGGGAAAGACATCAAAGACATTACATCTTATTTCCATTACATCCCTTGCGATTCCCGGTTTGGTTCTGGGCCTTTCCTATGTTTTATTTTTTAAAGGGTCATTTTTGTACGGAACCCTTGGCATCCTTATTTTGGTAAATATTATTCACTTTTTGGCATCGCCTTATTTGATGGCCTATAATTCCCTGTGTAAACTCAACGCCAATCTTGAAGATGTCGGTTTAACCTTAGGGATAAGCCGGTTCTTTGTCATTAGGGATTGTCTTATTCCTCAGACCAAACTCACTATTTTTGAAATGTTTTCTTATTTTTTTGTCAATTCCATGATGACAATTTCCGCTGTTTCTTTTCTGGCCACGGTTAGAAACAAGCCAATCTCCCTTATGATAACTCAGTTTGAAGCCCAGTTGTTTTTGGAAGGCGCTGCCTTTATTTCGCTTGCTATTTTATCCTGCAATTTTATTGTTAAATGCCTGATTTATGTTTTAAGAAAAAAGGCTAATGGGCAAATTTAAAGCTAAGGGTATAAACATGGAACTTTCCCGAAATCAATTTAACATCCTTGTCTATTTTGAAAGTATAAGCGGCGGAGAGCAAATTCCGACTCAAAGGAATATAGCAAAAGAAACCGGTTTATCTATCGGGACGGTAAACAAAACTTTAACACAAATCTCGGACAAACAGCTCATAAATCAAAACAGAATAACATCCAACGGCATACAGGCTTTGGAGCCCTATCGGGCGAAACGGGCGATCTTTATTGCCGCCGGATTCGGGAGCCGCCTTGTTCCCATTACATTGAATACTCCTAAACCTTTGGTAAGGGTTAAGGGTATTCGTATCATTGATACCCTGCTTGATGCGGTTACGGCCGTGGGTATATCTGACATAATTATTGTCCGCGGTTATCTTGGGGAGCAGTTTGATCAGCTTTTATATAAATATCCGACGATCACTTTTCTTGAAAATCCTGTGTATAATGAGGCGAATAATATTTCCTCTGTCATGTGTGTCCGTTATCAACTGCAAAATACCTATGTATTGGAGTCCGATCTGTTTCTTAAAAACCCAGGGCTCATCACTAAATATCAGTATAGGAGTAATTATCTTGGCGTACCTACGGCCCGGACTGATGACTGGTGTTTTGAAACAAAGGATGGAAATATTTCAAAACTTCGAGTCGGGGGAACCAATTGTCATCACATGTTTGGTATTTCCTATTGGAATACCCATGATGGGGCAAAACTCTCAGGACATATCAAGCAGGTCTATGAAATGCCCGGCGGTAAGGAGCGATATTGGGATCAGGTGGCCCTTGAATATTTTATAAAAGAATATAATGTAGAGGTACGGGAATGTACCTTTGACGATATCATTGAGATAGATACTTTTTCCGAATTAAAAAAACTTGATGAGACCTATCGTGTATAGCCCAATAAAACCTCTGAAATCTTCGGCATTTTATCCGCAACTGGAAATGCAATAGAAAAATATTCCCATGTTAAATAATCTTTACACTATTATCATTTATCCCCTTGTACAAATTATCGAAATTGTTTTTGTCTTTACCGGAAAAATATTCAAGAATACCGGTTTTTCGATTGTCGGTGTGAGTATTACCGTCAGCTTATTATGCCTGCCCCTCTATGCCGTAGCCGAACAATGGCAGCAGCTTGAACGCGATATTCAGAAAAAGCTCAAGCCAAAAATTAAAAAAATAAAGTCCGTATCCAGGGGCGATGAGCAATATATGCTCCTTTCGACCTACTACCGTCAGAATAATTACCATCCGGTTTATGCCCTAAGGAGTACCTTTGGTCTTTTAATTCAAATCCCCTTTTTTATTGCCGCCTATTCCTATCTTTCACGGCTTGAGACTTTGAATGGGACCTCGTTTCTTTTTATCCGCGATTTAGGCGCCCCGGATGGCCTTGTTCCGCTGGGGGGCGGAATAAATCTTCTTCCGGTTTTGATGACCCTGATCAACTGTCTTGCCGGTGCGGTATATACCAGCGGCTTTCCCTTGAAGGAAAAGGTACAGTTATTTGGCATGGCGGCGGTTTTTCTTATCCTGCTTTATAATTCACCCTCCGGCTTGGTATTGTACTGGACGATGAATAATGTTTTTTCTTTAGTCAAAGATATCTATTACAAGATAAGTTATAAGCACAAATTCAAAATAGTGATATTTTTATTTAGTTTGGTTTGTATTTTTTTATCCCTGTATATTATGACGATTTATAAGGGTAATTTCAGCTTAAGATTATTGCTGGCCGTTTTATTTATTGTTGTGAGCCTTGTTCCCTGGATAATCCCTTTGGCAAAAAAACTGCTTTCCTGTCTGCCGCGAAGGGTATGCATCCCGGTTTACACCGGTTTTCTTGACTTTATGGTTCCTATGGCGGCTCTTTGGGTGCTTACCGGATTTTTTATTCCATCCCTGCTGATAGTTTCTTCTCCCCTTGAATTTTCCTATATTGATAATTATACTACCCCGGTTTTTTTTATCGCCAATACGGCAAAGCAATCCTTTGGGTTTTTTATTTTTTGGTCTTCATGCCTCTTTTTCCTTTTCTCCCGGAAAGTAAAAAACATCTTTGCTGTCGCGGCCCCTATGGTCCTTATGTTTGCGCTCTGTAATGTTTTTTTGTTTGCGGGGAATTATGGAATCATTTCCGTTAATCTTGTTTATAACTCGTCGATAAGCCATGGTTTGCCGGAAATTATACGCAATCTTGCCGTCCTGCTTATACTAGCTTTGTTTGTCCTGATTTTATATTTTTCCCGCAAACTGAAATTTATAACGGTCGCCGCTTTATTATGCCTGTTTTCCATTACCGGTTTATCCGCTTACCATATATTTTTAATACAAAAGGAATATTCGGCCTCGCGGGAATACCATAACAACCGTATTTCCGAATTAACCCAGGTAACACCCATCTTTACTTTATCAAAGGCAGGAAAAAATACCGTTCTTATCATGCTGGATCGGGCGGTCAGTGTCTTTCTTCCTTACATCTTTGATGAAAGCCCCGAACTTTATTCTGTTTATGAAGGTTTTGTTTTTTATCCGAATACCGTTTCGTTTAACGGATATACCAGTATAGGCGCTCCTCCTCTTTTTGGCGGTTATGAATACACCCCTCGGGAAATAAACAAGCGTGACGAGGTACCCGTTGTAATAAAGCATAACGAATCCCTGTTAATGCTTCCCCGAATTTTTTCCGAAGCCGGTTATTCGGTAACGGTTACCGATCCTCCTTATCCCAATTACAGTACTAAAGAAGATCTGCGTATATATGATCCCTATCCTAAGGTAAAGGCGCTTGTTACCGATTCTGTTTATACCAAGCTATGGATAAAAGAACATGATATCAATTTTCCTTCAACCAGTGATATCTTAAAGCGGAATCTCTTTTGGTACAGTATTTTTAAGATTGCTCCGCCGGCTTTCAGGCAGGGTATTTATCTGCAGGGAGATTGGTGCGCTCCGGTATCGTCACAAAAAACAACCCTGACCCTTAACGGCTATTCGGTACTGGATTATTTGCCTAAACTTACCGCAGTTACCGATAAAGAGATAAATACCGCTCTTATTATGGTTAACAATACTACTCATGAAACGTCCTTTCTTCAAGCGCCCGAATACCGGCCGGTCTTGAATGTAACAAATTACGGAAACAGTCCGTTTAAAAAAGAAATGGCCTATCACATCAATGCCGCGGCATTCAAACGGCTTGCCGAATGGTTTGAATATTTAAAAGAGCAGGACCTGTATGATAATTCCCGTATTATTTTGGTCTCCGATCACGGACCAGAGCCGAATTTTGTCACAAAAATAGGACTTCCTTTTAATGTGGATCAATTTAATCCCCTCTTGATGGTAAAAGATTTTAATGCCAAGGGAAACTTAAAGACCGATATGACCTTTATGTCCAATGCCGACGTACCATACCTTGCCGTAAAGGATCAGATCGAAGGGCCGATAAATCCTTTTACCGGAAAAGGGATTGACACGGAAGCAAAAAAATCGCCCTTATATATAGCGATATCCGGAAGCATACATCTGGCGGATCCGATGACCACCACCTTTATGCTGGATCCGAAAAAAGATTATTATGTCCACACCAATATTTTTGATCCCGCAAACTGGGAAAGGGCGGAAAAATGGTAAAACCGGAGGAATTACATATGATAATTCGTTCAAAAGCTCCCTTGCGGCTCGGCCTTGCGGGGGGTGGTACCGATATCGCCGCCTACTATAACCTTTACGGCGGTTATGTACTCAACGCTACCATTGATCTTTATGCCTATTGTTCTATAGAGCCCCTGGATAACGGCCGTATTATTTTTCAGGCCGCCGATATTAACGCCCAGGAAGAATTTGATTCCCGTTCCCGGCTGGAAAGATCGACCCTATTGCCCCTTCACCGTGGAGTTTATAACCGCATCGTATCGGATTACTGCGGCGGAAAGCCCCTGTCCTTCAAGATGACTACCTTCTCGGATGCCCCCGCGGGCTCGGGGCTTGGTTCTTCTTCAACCATGGTGGTTGCCATGGTTAAAGCTTTTGTGGAATGGCTTAACCTCCCCTTGGGTGAATATGACATAGCCGACCTTGCTTATCGCGTAGAACGGATCGATTTGGGATTAACCGGCGGCAAACAAGATCAATATGCCGCTACCTTCGGCGGCTTTAACTTTATGGAATTTTTTGAAAATGAAAAAGTAATTGTAAACCCCCTCAGGTTAAAACGGTGGATCAGAAACGAGCTGGAAGTTTCCCTGGTTCTTTACTACACCGGCGTATCCCGGGAAAGTTCTAATATAATCAACGAGCAGATCGAACACGCCCGGCGGGGGGATAATAAAAACATAGAAGGCATGCACGAAATGAAGCGCCAGGCGGTATTAATGAAGGAAGCCCTGCTTAAAGGGGATTTTAAATCATTTTCCTTATGCCTTCTCCATGGATGGGCAGCCAAAAAGAATGCCGCCGCGTCTATCACCAATTCCTTTCTTAATGAACTTTACCAGTATGTCCTGGATAACGGGGCCGAATCCGCAAAAATTTCCGGCGCCGGCGGCGGCGGCTTTATGATGATCTATACTAATCCCTGTAATCGTATTAAGCTCATCAGGGCCCTCAAGGAAAAAGAGGGTATGGTTCTAACCCCTTCGTTTACCGAGATAGGTACCCAGGCATGGACCATTTACCACCCTTAGTTGAGGAGCGTTCTTTTTTATGAAAACCCTTATCATGGCCGGCGGCAAAGGGACCAGGGTAAGTTCCATCGCGTCGGATATCCCCAAACCGATGATCCCTATCTGCGGCAAGCCGATCCTGGAGTATCAGATTAGTTGTCTTATCAATAACCATCTAAAAGACCTGGTTATCATTATAGGTCATTTGGGACAGCACATTAAAGATTATTTTGGCGATGGGAGCCGTTTTGGCTGTACCATATCCTATTATACGGAAACGGAACCCCTGGGAACCGCCGGCGCTTTATTCAAGCTCGAAGATATTACCGGAGATTTTCTCCTTATTAACGGCGACCTTATTTTCGATGTGGATCTTAATCGGCTTATTGCCTTTCATCAGGAAAAAAAAGCCCTGGCGACTTTGGTTGTTCACCCGAACAGCCACCCCCATGACAGCGCGATTATCATCACCGACGGGGAAGGGCGGGTAATTGACTGGCTTAACAAGGAAGACCCCCGGCAGTATTATAAAAATCTGGTTAATTCCGGAATCCATATAGTATCCAGGGAACTGTTGGAAACAGCTCATCCCGGGAAGGAAAAAGTTGATCTTGACCGGGATATATTAAAACCCCTGATAAGGTCGAATCGTATTTTTGCCTATACCACCCCGGAATATATCAAGGATATGGGAACCGTTGAACGATACACCCAGGTTTCCGCGGATATAAAAAATGGCATGGTAAGCCGCCGTAATCTGTCCCATCCCCAGCGGGCCGTTTTTATCGATCGGGATGGCACGGTTAACCGGCTGCGCGGATTTATCACCCGGCCGGAAGATTTTGAATTATTGGAAGGCGCTGCGGAAGCGGTCCTGAGCATAAATAAAGCGGGATATTTGGCGATAGTTATTACTAATCAGCCGATTATTGCCCGGGGGGAAGCTACCATTGAGGAACTGGAATTAATCCATCATAAGATGGAAACCGAATTAGGCAAGGCCGGCGCCCTGGTGAATGATATTTTTTATTGCCCCCATCACCCCGACCGGGGATTCCCCGGGGAACGGCCGGAATACAAAATTGATTGCGACTGCCGGAAGCCGAAACCCGGTCTTATACTCCGGGCCGCGAAAAAATATCATATAGACTTGTCCCAATCCTATATGGTGGGGGATGATGAACGGGATATAGGGGCAGGGATTGCCGCGGGATGCAGGCCGGTATTTTTAACAGCGGAATATGAAACAGAAAACAGACTGCGCGAAAAATACGGACCTAAGCTATTGGTATTTAAAAACCTTAAGGGTTTCACCGAATCAATGATAAAAGACAATGAAGCTGCTCATTGACTGCCGCATGATTGATTCCAGCGGTATCGGCGTCTATATCCGTGGCTGCCTTCCTTATTTTCTTGATTCTTCCCATCAATGTATCCTTCTGGGGGATGCGGAAAAGTTAACTCCCCTGATAAAACCCTATCAAAACGCGGAATGTATCCCCTGTACCATTAAACCGTTTTCATTACAGGAACTGTTTTTTTTTCCACCCCCTATAAAAAAACGAATTAATGCCGCCGATTTGTTTTATTCCCCCTTTTTTAATATCCCTCCGGGAATCAGGGTCCCGGTCTACACCACCATCCATGATGTTATTTTCCCCGATATGCCGGAGCTTTTTTCTCCCCCGGGGCTTGCCCTAAGGATATTTTTTCTTAAACGGGCCTGCCGCCGTTCAACAAAAATATTCACCGTTTCCGACTTTTCAAAATCAAGGATAAAACATTTTTTTGGCAGCGCTAAACCAATTATCGTTACCTATAGCGCCGTATTGCCCGCTCTTATGGAGCAGCCGCCCAAAAATACAAAGAAAAAGGAAATCATTCTTTTTATCGGGAATATTAAAAGGCACAAGGGGCTCTGGTGCCTTTTGGAGGCCTTTTTCCGGGCGAAAGCCGCGGGCCTGCGGGAAAAGCTTATTATTGTCGGCCAAAAGGATAATTTTAGATCCTCCGATACGGAGGCGTTAAAAAAACTGGAAGGGATCGATCCGGCCATGGTGGAATTTACCGGCCCTATTTCTGAAGGCCAATTAAAGGATCTCCTCATCGAAGCCGCGCTGCTGGTCCAGCCCTCCCTGTATGAAGGATTCGGTCTCCCTCCCCTGGAAGCGATGGCGAGGGGTACCAGGGCCTTGATTTCCGATATTCCGGTTTTTAAGGAAATATACGCCGATTTTCCGGTGGTGTTTTTTCGCGCCGGAGACAGCGGGGATCTTGAAAAAAAACTAAGGGAGATCCTATCTCAAAAAGAACCGGAACCGATGGAGTTACCCGAGTTTTTATCCTCAAAATATACGTTCAAAAAAACGGCGTCCCTCATCTTAAATGAACTAACCGATCCCTCGGCTGGGAGGTGTTGATTGAAAGTCGCCATTGTCCATTATTGGCTTATCAATATGCGGGGCGGGGAGAAGATGCTTGAGGCTCTGCTGGGATTATTTCCCGAAGCGGATATATACACCCATGTGTACGATCCCGCGGGGATCTCGGCGTTGATCAATGCCCATAAAATCTATACTTCCTCTATTAATAAACTGCCCTTTGCCCGGAGGCTGTACCAAAAATATATGCCCCTGATGCCCGCTGCCTTAAAAGAATTTGACCTGCAGGAATACGACCTCGTCATCTCCAGTGAGGCGGGACCTGCCAAGGGGGTGGTCCCCCATCCTGACGCATATCATATCTGTTATTGCCACAGTCCGATGCGGTATATCTGGGATATGTACCACGATTATTTTCGGAAATCAGGAATGGCGGTGCGTTTTTTTATGAAACACCTGGTTTCTTCCCTCCGGGTGTGGGATGTGTACTCCGCCAATTTGGTGGACCGGTTTATCACCAATTCCTCCTATGTGGCCAAAAGGATAAAGCGGTACTATAACCGGGATGCCGAAGTGGTATTCGGCCCGGCGAATATTGAACCCTACCTTTCGGTTCCGCGGAAAGCGGAGGATTTTTACCTCTTTTTCGGACAGATCGTTCCCTATAAGCGCCTGGATATTGCCCTTGAGGCCTGTATCGCCTCGGGCCGGAAACTGGTTGTCGCCGGCGCCGGCGCCCGGAAGCGGGATATCCGCCGCTGCGAAAAAAGCGGCCTCGTTACCTTTACCGGACGGCTTACGGAAGGTGAAATCGCGGACTATTTCTCCCGGGCCCGGGCCCTGCTTTTCCCCGGCATTGAGGACTTAGGGCTTATTCCCATTGAGGCCAATGCCGCCGGTTGTCCGGTTATCGCCTTCCGCCGGGGAGGGGTCCTGGACACGGTAAAGGAAAACGTAACCGGCCTTTTCTTTGACGAGCAGACCCCGGCCTCCTTGATGGCGGCCCTGGATAAATTTGAGGCCCTGGAGGGCAATTTTACCGGCCGGCGGCAATTTACGGATCAGGTAAAACAATTTTCCCGGGAAGAATTTATCCGGCGGGTAGGGCGGATAATCGCGGAACGAAAGCGAGTGTAACCGGGGCTTAAAAAAGGAGCCGCATCCCCAGGGTAAGATAGTGATTTAAACGGTTGGACAGGTTGTTTTTCCATTCGCTTTTTGCGTCGGAAATCTTTTGTTGTATTACAGCCTGAGTATGTCCCCCCGGAGGCGGTACGGCCAATTCATAGCCGGTAAACATATTCCGGTCCACTCCGTCGTTATAAATATATTCAAACATATACCCCAAAGAAAAAGTGATGGTTCCAAAAGTTAAAGGCGGCAGTTCCCATAACAAGTCCAGTCCCAGTTGCGTGATATATTGTTTGGTATCCTGCTCCATAAACATAAGATGATGATGGGCGTAATCAAAATATCCCTCCCCGGCATTGGGAGAATCCAAAATTCCGCCGTCGGAGTAGACCGAATTGGCGCTGTAAAGATAGGGCGCCGCCACATCCCAGGGAAGGGATTCGTTTACATTGGCATGACGGATAAAAACCGCCGAGGTATTGACCTTGAGGGTTTTGAAGGGTTCAAATTTACCGGTTAAGGAAATTCGATCCGAATTGGGAGGAATGGCCGCTCCAAGGCTCCGCCCATTGTTGGTGTAGTTTTGATAATTTATCCCGTCATCGGAATCATCCTCATGGGTATACGTATAGGGAGTAATCAGGGTATAATCCAGCTGCACCAGGGATATAAAAGGAAAAGAGGGCGCCCAGGTAATACCGCTTTGAACGGCGGTCCTTATTTTCGTATCAAATTTAAAACGCACCATATCATTAAACTGGGCGTCATCTAAAAATATATTGGTAGCCCAGGATAATCCCTTAAGGGGTTTTATTTTAAAGGAAAGTCCCATCTGTATATTGTCATCACTCACGCCGATCAGTTCCTGAGAAACCATAAAAGGGGAGATCGGCAATAAATACAACGGTTCAAACCGCTGGCCGAAAACCGCGTTTTCATAAACCGTAAGACTAAGCCAGTCCCAGGGACTATACCCTATGGAATGTAAGGACATAAACTTTTCCGGGTAAGGTCTGGTATAGGGGTTTGTCGGTACATCGGAGGATGCGGAAAGTAAAAACAAGGCCAGGGTATAATTCCATTTTTGTTGATGGATAACCAGGGATATATTTCCCGCGTGAATAGCATTCGGTCCGATAACTACGCCGTTATCATAAAAATCACCCCACGAAGAACGGGATACCCCTCCCTGCAGCCACAAAACATTTTTGTAGTTTGCCGCGGCACTGGTGTTAAATCCCGCGTATACGCTAAAGGGTCCTATGTCCGCGGTATCTTTATAGATATCATAGGCGTATCCAGAGTTTTTAGGAATTATTTCTTCTCCCGGAGCTTTATTCGACAAAAGCAGGTTTAGATCATATGATATAGAAAAAATATTCAGCACCGGAAGACTTCCAAAGGCAATAGCGCTTACATTAACCTGTTCCTGCCGGTCCTCCGCTTCATTGACTTTGGCCGTTCCTATCCCCTCTGCGGCAAGATTGAGGGGTTTACCGAATAAACGTTCATAGTGACGGCGGGCTTCTTCCCCTTGAAGGCTCGAATCCCCCTCCATCACGGTCTTTAGTATTGATTTTACCAATGCCTCGGGATAGGGGCGCAGGGGAGGGAGGGCCGGGACAAGTCCCATGGCATCCCAAACCTGAAGATCATCATAAAAAGAATCGACGGGGTTGATAATTGATTGAGCGGAAACCTCAATCGATAATAAAATATATATAATAAAATACACGATGCTTCTTTTCATGCTGCGTTATCATAACGATATTTCCCGAGTATTTCAAGCCATAATGAGGATAGCCATGAGGATAAATTTCGCTTGCCAAAAGTCTGTTTTCAGGTCATGTTTATAGTATGTCCATAGATGAATTTGATATTTGGTATAGGACAAGATATCACCGAACCAGTTCCGCCCTTACCTCTACGGCCTTTATTATCTCCGACTTATTTGGGGTTATGTTTTCCTTTGGGGTTGGTTTTTTTTTAGTAAATATGTATGATATCCGCGCTATTAATTTTAGGTCCTTTGTTACCTATTGGCCCTATCTCCCCGCCTTCATTTTGTTTTTCCAGGTGACTAATTTATATCCCGGGGTTTCATTGGCCCCGGCGGAAGAAATGCGCCGGTTTACCATCGGTTCCTTTTGGGTCCATGGGGGTATCATTTTATCCCGTTATATCGAAGATAATGAATTTGACGCCATTTCCATAGCTTTTATTATCAGTTTTGTTTTTTCTATCATAATACTTATGATATGCCGTTCCTGTATGCACCGGCTCCTTCATAAAACCCGTTTGGGAGGAATTCCGGCGGTTATTTTTGGCGGGGGCAGCACGGGAAAGATGGTGGTGGATCGGCTCTTAAACAGCCGGAAAACCGGGTATGTACCGGTGCTGATCCTGGATGATGCGGCTGAGCCCGATGATTACCGGGGGATCCCCATAATCCATGATACCAGTGTAGGGCCGGAGATTGTGAGGCGCTACAATATTAAAATGGCCATTGTAGCTATGGATAAGCAAAAACAGGAAGATATCACCCGCTTGATAAACTATTCGGTATCCGCCTTCCGTTATAATGTCCTGATTCCTGATTTTTTTGGGGTAGCCAATATTTGGATGTCGGTCCGGGACTTTGACGGGATCCTGGGATTTGCCACCAGCCATAAACTTAAAATGTATTGGAATCTGGGGATAAAACGGTTTATGGATCTGAGTCTGGTAGTAATCGGAGGCCTCATAATAACTCCCTTTTTGCTGCTCATCGCCCTCCTCGTCAAGGTAAGTTCCCCGGGTCCTGCCATCTATAAACATACCCGGATCGGCATGAATGGCAAACCCTTTAGGGTTTACAAATTCCGGTCCATGGTTATGGATGCCGAGGAGCGTCTAAGCTCCCTGCTTGCCGCGGACCCCCAAATACGAAAGGAATGGGAAGAGAACCATAAATTGAAAGATGATCCCCGAATTACCGGGATAGGAAAATTTTTGCGGCGGACCAGCCTGGATGAATTTCCCCAGCTGCTTAATATCCTCAAAGGAGAGATGAGCCTCGTGGGGCCCCGGCCCATTGTGGAAGGAGAGGTTAAAAAATACGGGGAAGATTTCGGCCGTATTTTTTCCGTTAAACCCGGCATAACCGGACTTTGGCAGGTTTCCGGGCGCTCGGATACGGATTATGGGGAACGGGTTGCCTTTGATACCTACTACCTGCAAAGCTGGTCGGTTTGGTTGGATTTTTGGGTATTGCTTAAGACCATTGAGGTGGTGTTTAAAGGTAGAGGCGCCTATTAGCCTGCCCTAATAGGCCGCGAGGATCTCCAGAAGCCGTTCTTTGCTGACGGACCGGATAAAATTGGCCAGCCGGGGGCCCTGGTCTTTGCCGATGAGGGCCTGGTATACGGCCCGGAAAAAAAGCTTTCCCTCAAGGTTATGATCTTCGGCGATTTTATAGATCGCTTCGGCACAGGACTTATCATCCCCGTAGGCCGTGATATGGGCGATAAGCCCATCCCGCAGGTCCCGAACCGCGGCCCATTCGACATCGGAAAGCTCCGCCCTAAGCCCCGGCGGACGGAGCCGGAAACGGAATTCCTCGGGGGCGCATTCTTCCACCCAATATTTTGCCCGCTCCCCCCGTTGTCTCAGGCCGGGGAGCTGTTCAGCCGTAACTGCCGTAAGGCTCAGGATAGCCTTTTCCGTATCCCCGTCGGCGATCTGGATAAGGTTACACAGGTGCCGGAAGGGAACCTGATAGGGCATCATGGCGGGTACCGCCTCCACCTGGGACAGCTCGTAGATCCGCCGGGCCTTTTGGTAGGAGGCCTCGTCCTTGGCCGGTTCCGCTTTCCAGGCTAACCGTTCAATCCGGTCATAATCTTCGTATATTTTAATTACGTCCAGATCAAAGGAAATGGTAAATTCCGTATTGGGCCTGGTTCCGGCAAAAAGGTACCGGGTAATTTCCGGAGTATAGACCCGCAGGACATCTTCCAGATCGATTACCGCCCCCGAAGAACTGGACATTTTCCCCGGCGACCCCTTGCTGCCGATAAAATCGTACCGAAAGGTCACCGGGGCTTCCCAGTTATACACGTCTTTGCATACATGCCGGGCCGTATCAAAGGACCCCCCCTGACTATGGTGATCCTTGCCGGCCGGTTCAAAATCAACCTTTTCGTATTCCCACCGCATAGGCCAGTCTACCCGCCAGCCGAGTTTTACCTTTCCGGTGGCGCGGAGATCCACGGTCTCCCGATGTCCGCATGAATTACAGTGATAGGACACCCCCCATTCCCGGTCCCAGCCGTCCAGCTCCGTATCGTCCCGGTTGCATTGTCCGCAAAAGACGCTGATGGGCCACCACTCCCCCTGAATCTTATGTTCCTCGTCCCGGAATTTGTCCAGAATGACCTTGAGGTCCTCCCGGTGCTCCAGGGCCTTTTTGATCCCCTCCGCATAGATCCCGGCCTGATAGTTTTTCGCCTGGTACAGGTACTCAGGATAGATCCCCACCAGGGGGAGCAGCCGTTCCACATCGACTTCATGGTGGCGGGCATAACTTTCGTCCCGCTCCCAGGGATCGGGAACCATGGTGATGGGAAACCGGAGGTACTTTTTCAGATCCTCCTGTTTGGGCATATTTTTCGGCACTTTGCGGAACACGTCGTAATCATCCCAGGAATAGATAAACCGCACTGTTTTGCCCCTGTCCCGGAGGGCCCTGACCACGAGGTCCACAGAGATTATCTCCCTAAAGTTACCGATATGCACGGTCCCCGAGGGGGTAATCCCCGAAGCGCAGGTATACCGGTCCTTATCTCCCTTTGCGGCGATTATTTTCGCGGCGGTTTCGTCCGCCCAATGTGGATGCTGCTTTTCCATAGGTTGTTAAATATATCAGATAAGAGGCCCCGAAAACAAGCTCCGCGGGGAGCCTCACCGGACCGACAGGGCGGCTCCGATAGCGGTGGTGTATTCCGCGTCCTGGGGGTATTCGAACTGTACGCCGTACATCGCGGTAATGCCGGCAAGAATTTTCTTTCCGATGGCGTTATCACTGCCGCTGCCCGTCACCAGGACCCGATCGATATTTTTGCTTTTTGCCGCGAACACGGAGATCATCCCCACCACCTGGTACATCAAATTCAGGAGCCCCAGGGCAATATCCTCATTTTTTGCGGAATCCAACATCTTTCCAAAGTTGGAGGCCGTGGTTTCCTTATGCAAAAAACTGATATCCCGGTCCATAATATCCTCCAGGAGCAGATCCACCTGGTTGATATTCCCCTGTTCCGCCAGTTCCATGATCCCGTTAAAATGGGAGAGCATCAGTAATTTTTTTGCCAGCCCCAGGACGGTTCCGCCACCGACTCCGGTTCCCCCCAGGTGGGATATTTTATCCTTTTGGGCTTCGATAAAGGCCGTACCGGTGCCGATATTGGCGATGATGATATTGTCCTTTTTGGCGAGAAACATACCCCCAATGCCGATGGCGGTGAATTCATCTATTTTATCCGTGGGAATTCCGAAGAGGTTGTTTTTAATCTTGGAGGCCCCGACGCCGGTTACCACAATTTTTCTGATTTCATTCATTTTGATATCGTTTTCGACAATAATTTTGCCGAAAGCGCCGGTAGCGGAGGTAACCACGTCCACCGCCTTGGTCTTGATCTTTTTCATTACCCCGTTAGGCTCGATGGCCACCGCCTTGGTGGTGGTACTGCCTATATCTATGCCTATGATCATGGAATATTCCCCCCGGGCGCGTTAGGCAGGATCAGTTCCCAATACCCCACATCCAGCCATTTCCCCAGTTTATACCCGATTTCCGGAAATTGGGCTATTTTTTTAAAGCCGAATTTTTCATGGAGGCCGATGCTTTTTTCATTGGGAATGGTTATTCCCGCCACCACCGTATGAATACCGGCGTTTTTTATCTCCTCCAAGAGCCGGATAAGGAGTTGTTTCCCCATCCCCTTTCCCTGGAAGCCCTGTTTTATATAGATGGAGTCTTCCGTGGAAAAACGGTAGGCCCGCCGCTCCTTCCACTGGTGAAGATAGGCGTAACCAAAAATTACCCCCCCTTCTTCCCAGACAAACCAGGGGAAACGGACGGCGATCTCCCGGATACGGTCCTCCATGGCTTCGACCCCTATGGGGGTTTCATCAAAGGTGATGACCGTATGTTCGACATAATAATTATAGATATCGCATATCGCCGCCGCGTCGGCACTCCGTACCGGCCGTATCATGAAGGCTAAACTAGGTCCTTCACCAGATTTTCCAATTCATGTTTCGGCAGGGCGCCGGCTTGCTGCCGGACGATCTGTCCGGCCTTATAGACCACCAGGGTTGGGATGGATACGACGTTGTGCCGCACCGCCAGGTCGTTTTCCTCATCCACGTTAACCTTTCCTACTTTCAGGCGTCCCTCATAATTTTCCCCAAGCTGATCCAACAGGGGACTGATCATTTTACACGGGGTACACCAGGCAGCCCAAAAATCAACCAGTACGGGAATAGGGGATTGTAATACCTCCCCTTCAAAATTTGCGGCGGTTATTTGTACACCCTTACTCATCCCTTCCTCCGTATTTTGAACCTAAGTCATAATTTTTCGTAAGATCTGCGGAAAAATCCGGTTTTAAGACCATTTTTTTAAAACCAACCAATTTAAAACTAGTCCTGCTTTTAATATAATAAAAAAATAAATTTATTACAACTAGGCAGCGGGCTTCAAAATCCGGGATTTTGCATGGTTAACAGCCAGGCGATAATATAAAACAGATATATGTGGGCCGGATAAAAGATATAGAAGAAGTATTTTCCCCCCCGGCCCCGCTGCCCATTGTAGAGGAGGATGGGTAAAATAGCGGTAACCATGAGCCACTGGAAATTCCCGGGAACGGCGGTAAAGGCCGAGATAAGGCCGATGACCAAGACCACCCCGGCCTGGGCGAAGCGGTACCTCCGCAAAATATAAAAAAGCACCCCCATCAGGACCAGTATAAAACCGCCTTCCACCGAGAGAAGATTGGGGATAAAAAGCAGGATCAAAAGGATGGTCCGGTCCGCACGGTTAAGGGCAAAAAGCAGGGCCATCGCGATAAGCGCGGGGAATAACATCCCTCCCAGGGCAAGGGTTATTTTCCCTCCCTGTTTTTCCCTGATCCCCTCACGGATAAGGTCGATCATCGCCATATAAAAAGCTGCCAGCAGGAGGGTGCCAAAGATATTGTTGATCAGGGCGATGTCTTCAAGGTACAGATACCGGGAAAGGAGCCTGTTCATAACGGACATGAACAAGAACCCGATGAGCAGCTGCGCCAGATACCGTTTTTTGTTTCGGGTATAATAAAAGCCTTCGGCACAGAGAAAAAGAAATAGGGAGGCCACCGGACGGCCGAACCAGTTGAGCCAATCGGGCGCCCCCTGGGCAATAAACATTTGGTGCAGGTGATCCAGGGTCATGAGGATAATACCGATAACTTTGATGGTGGTTCCCGACATAAGCTGCCAATGATGGAATTTGTGGTGTAAGGTTACCCCCCGGATCTCTTCATCATCCATAAAATTTCTCCTCAAGCGGTTTCCCTATTAAAAGTTAATACATTTCCCCGGTACTTGCAAATTACGGCTTTCCCACTATATGCTGGCGGAGAGGAAGCTTCTAACCATAAATCCGGAGTTGTTATGAAAAAGAAAATTGTTCTCGCCTATTCGGGCGGCTTGGATACCACGGTGATCATCCCCTGGCTCAAAGAAAACTACGACTGCGATATCGCGGCGGTTTGTGTGGATGTGGGGCAGGAGGCGGATTGGCAAACCATTAAGCAGCGGGCCCTGGATACCGGGGCGGTTTCCTGTGTGGTGGTCGATGTAAAACAGGAGTATGTAGAGAACTATGTGTGGCCCGCCCTTAAGGCTAACGCGGTCTACGAGGATAAGTACCTCTTGGGGACCTCCACTGCCCGGCCCCTCATTGCCAAGGTCCTGGTGGACCAGGCCCGGAAGGAAAAAGCCGTAGCCATAGCCCACGGGGCCACCGGCAAGGGGAATGACCAGGTCCGGTTCGATCTGGGGATCATGGCCTTTGCC
This sequence comes from Treponema sp. TIM-1, assembly GCF_046533115.1. NCBI lineage: Bacteria > Pseudomonadati > Spirochaetota > Spirochaetia > Treponematales > Treponemataceae > Treponema > Treponema sp. TIM-1. The sequence goes on along the minus strand of NZ_JAJQRC010000010.1, from coordinate 10,087 downwards.
CCGGACCTGGAGATCATCGCCCCCTGGCGGACCTGGGATATCAAAAGCCGGGAGGAAGAGATCGAATACCTGGAAAAACGGAAGATCCCGGTCCCCATGAAAAAGAAACAATCCTACAGCCGGGACGACAACCTCTGGCACATCTCCCATGAGGGCCTGGAGCTGGAAGACCCCGCCAACGAGCCCCTGCTGGGGAATATGCTGGAAATATCGGTTCCCCCGGAAAAGGCCCCCGGCAAGGCCGAATATGTGGAAATTGAGTTTGAAAAGGGGATCCCCGTCGGGGTGAACGGCCGCAGGCTGGACGGGGTGAGCCTGATCAAAACCCTGAATAAAATCGGCGGCGCCCATGGGGTGGGAATCGTTGACCTGGTGGAAAACCGGGTGGTGGGCATGAAAAGTCGGGGGATTTATGAAACCCCCGGGGGCAGTATCCTCTACTATGCCCACCGGGAACTGGAGTACCTCTGCCTTGACCGGCAGACTTATGCCTTCAAACAGCAGGCCGCCCTGAAAATGGGGGAGTTGATCTACGGGGGCCTGTGGTTTACCCCCCTTCGGGAAAGCATTTCCGCCTTTGTGGATGTTACCCAGCGGACCGTAACCGGCACGGTGCGGCTCAAACTCTACAAGGGCGCCCTATCCGCCGCGGGGGCCGTCTCACCCTATTCCCTCTACAACGCCAGCATCGCCAGTTTCGCCACCGGGGAACTCTACAACCACGCCGACGCCAAAGGTTTTATCCGGCTCTACGGCCTCCCCGTGCTGGTCCGGGCCATGATGGAAAAGGGGAAGGGGCGGAAAAACAGCCCCAAGGGCCATACCGGTAAAGCCGCCCTGAAAACTCCACCGGACACTTCCATCGACGCCAAGTCCAAGGGGACCGCGGGGTAGGTCCCTAGCCGCCTTCCAATCCAACCGGTTGCATTGCGGCAAAAGACTCCGGTACATTGAATTTTTCTCCGGATTTGGGTTTAATAGAGCTGGTCCCCAAACCCGGCGGGGGTTGAAATCGGCTCGGATCGTGCTATGCCGGAAATGGGGCCAAGGGGTATTTTTGAAGGATAACGGGAACACACCACATACCACTCCTCCCCCGCAGGTGCTCTGGGGGGGACGGCTGGAAGAAAAGCCCGAAGCGGAAGCCTTTGCGTTCCAGGCCTCCATAAACGTGGACCGCCGGCTTGCCCGGGATGATATTGCCGGAAGCCGGGCCCATGTGATCATGCTCGGGCAGCGGGGGATCATCCCGGCAGAAACCGCGGCGGCCCTGGACAGGGAACTTGCCCGGATTGCCGGGGAACTTGAGGCGGGAACCCTCACCGTGGACCCGGGGGCGGAGGATATTCACTCCTTTATCGAGGGCCTTCTCACGGACCGGCTGGGGGACGCGGGCCGGATGGTCCATGCGGGCCGGAGCCGGAACGACCAGGTGGCGGTGGATCTCCGCCTCTATCTGAAACGGACCGTGCCGGAACTTGTCGGGGAACTTACCGGGACCATCCGGGCCCTGCTGGATCGGGCGGAGGAGCAGGCCGCGGCGGTCATGCCCGGTTATACCCACCTCCAGCGGGCCCAGCCGGTGACGGCGGGGCACCACCTGACCGCCTGGGGCACGGCCCTGGAGCGGGACCGGAGCCGCTTTTTCGACGCCCTCACCCGGCTGGACGAGTGTCCCCTGGGGGCGGGGGCCCTGGCGGGTTCCGGCCTTCCCTTGGATCGGGAGGCCACGGCAAAAGCCCTGGGCTTTGCCCGGCCGACCCTCAATGCCATGGACTCTGTGGCGGACCGGGACTTTGCCCTGGAACTCAGTGCCGCCTGCGCCATCACCATGATCCATCTTTCCCGGTTCTGCGAAGACGTGGTTATCTGGGCCAGCGAGGAATTTAAGTTTATCAACCTGGCCGAATCCTGGAGTACCGGTTCTTCCATTATGCCCCAGAAAAAAAACCCCGATTTTGCCGAGCTTATCCGGGGCAAGGCGGGGCGGACCACGGGGAACCTGGTTACCCTCCTCACCCTCCTCAAGGGACTCCCCTATGCCTATGATAAGGATCTCCAGGAGGACAAGGAAAGCCTCTTTGACAGCCTGGACACGGTCAGGGTCTGTCTGAGGATGTTTCGGGGGATGATGGAAACCCTCGTTTTTAACCGGGAGCGGATGGAAGCGGCCTGTATCGGGGGCTTCCTGGAGGCCACCGATGCGGCGGAATACCTCGTCCGCCGGGGCCTTCCCTTCAGGAAGGCCCACGAGACCGCCGCCCTCCTGGTTCGGGATTGTATCCAGGGGGGCCAGCGGAGTATCGTCGAGCGGAGCCTCCCGGAACTCAAAGCCCGGTCAAAACTTTTTGAGGCCGATGTGTACCAAGCCCTGAGCCCCGCATCCTGTGTGGCCGCCCGAAAACTCCCCGGAGGACCCGCGCCTGGGGAGGTACAAAGGCAGATAGGGGTATTACGCAAAAAATTGGAGAACCCTGATCATGACGGATCCTCCGGTAATAGGGCCTAAGGGCTAAATCCAGGCCCGAATGGATCTGAGGTAACGGATCACCGCAAGACCGTCGGCCGCGCTGGAAAGGGGTTCATGGGCGCTTTCCCGGACACAGCGGACCGCGTCTTTCACCATGTTGGCAAAGTAGCCGGTGGGGCCCGTAAAGGCCCCTTCGGTTTTGATGAGGGATCGGAACCCCTCCGCATAGGGGCTGGGGCCGCTTTCCCAGACCTCAAAGAGGCCGTTGCCGATGCGGAGGCGTCCCCCTTCGCAGGAAAATTCCAGTTCAAAGATCAGGTGATCCCGTTCCGCCCCCACCTCAAAAAGAACGGGGATATTCCCCTGAAAGGAACCCGCCGGGCTTTCGGGAGCAGCCCCCGGCCCCTGCAGGGACCCCAGGAGGAAGGCCGTCCCGGTCCTGCCGGAAAGACGGGCCCCCCAGGCCTTTTTATGCCGCAGCCGGCCGCCGCTTAAAAACATCAGGGCGTCCGCCAGGTGGGTTCCGTCATGCCAGAGTACATCCAGGAGCCGGCGGTTTTTTCCCATACAGAGCCGGGCGTTTACACAGAGGACCCTCCCCAGGCGGCCTTCTTCCAGAATGGTCCGGGCCCGGTCGTAGTCGGCGGCATAACGCCGTTCATGGTTGGTGATGATCTTGATTTTCCCGCCGCGGTGGAGGGCGGCGATTTTCCGGGCGTCCCCCAGGGTATCTGCCAGGGGTTTTTCGCAGACCGCCACCGGGATATGATAAGCCGCGGCCAGGGCACAGTAATACCCGTGGCTGTCCGGGTGGGTGGCGATGTGGAGGATATCCGGGGAAGTTTCCTTCAACATGGTTTCCGCGTCGGCATAAACCGGGCAGTCCCAGCGCTTCCCAAAGCGCCACCTCCGCTCCCCGTCGGTATCGGCTCCCGCCACGAGGACACAATCCGGGTTTGCTGCGAGGGCCCCCGCATGGGTACAGGGCTTCTCCCTCAGCGGATCCTCCTCCAAAAGACTCCCGATCCTCCCCAGGCCCACAATCGCCGCCTTCACCTTACGCTCCGTTCCTCCCTCTTTCATGTATCCCTGCTCACTTTCCTCCGCTTATCCCGCCGCGAATTGAGGATCGAATACATCACCGGGGTGACAAAAAGGGTCATCAGGGAACTCACCGTAAGGCCCCCCACAAAGGTTTTGCCTATGGGCTGGATGGTATCCGCCCCGGCGCCGGGGAAAAAGGCGATGGGGAACATCCCCAGGATGGTGGTCAGGCTGGTCATCAGGATGGGCCGCAGCCGGTTCCTGCCCGCTTCCAGACAGGCATCCCGGACCAGCATACCCCGGGCCCGGAGGGTATTGGTATAATCCACCAGGACGATACCGTTGTTCACCACCACCCCCACCAGGGCCACCACCCCCACCATGGAGAACATGGACATGGCCTCCCCGCCGATCTTGTAGATCCAGATCACCCCGATAAAGAGGAGAGGTATGGAAAAGAAGATGATCAGGGGGTCCACGAAGGATTCAAACTGGCTGGCCATAACCCCGAATACCAGGAACACCGCCGCGGCGATGATAAAGAGGAAGCGGCGGTTATAGGTCTCAATTTCCCGGGCCTCCCCCAGGTAATGTACCGTAACCCCCTCCCGGGGGATAAGGTACTGTTCCACCGTGGCTTCCAGCTGTTTTTCCATCTCCGTAACCGCCAGGCCCTGGGACAGATCCCCCGAGATCCGGACCACCCGTTCCTGATTTTCCCGGCGTATAGAGGAAGGGGAACGGTTTTCCACGATCCGGGCGAAATTGGCGATGGGGATCCGCTTTCCGCTGCGGCTCATCACAAAAATAGCGTCCAGATTGGGGAGCCCCACCTGGTCCCGGTCCCGGAGCATCACCTCCACATTGATAAGTTTATCCCCCTGGGAGATACTGGTGGCGGTGGCGCCGTTCATGGCGGTCCTGATCTCGGAGGCCACCGCCGAAGGGGAGACCCCCAGGGCCGCGGCCCGTTCCCGGTCTATATCGATCTGAAGCTGGGGGGCCCCTTCGTCCAGGTTTACCGTGGGGTTTTCAATCTCCGGCAAATACCGGATCATGATGTTCCGGATTTCCTCGGCGCTTGCCATGATGGCATCGGCGTCCCGGGAGCTGACGGCGATTTCCACCGCCGAGGTACTCCCCATGCTCCGGCCCGCCCGGAAGGTGATCTCGCTGCCGGGGAAGTTTGAAATATGGGGGGTGAGTTTTTCGATGATCCGCGTGGGGGTATCGATCTGTTCCGCCGGAGGGGGGAGGGTGATCTGGATGCTCCCCTGGGTGCGGCCCCCCCGCCGGGCGGTGATGATGAGGTTCCGGTATCCTTCGATTTCTTCCCGGATAATATCCTCCAGGGCGGTCACCACCTTTTCGGTGGCCTCGATTACCGTCCCCTGGGGCATGGCGATACTGATGTTCACCGAATCGTCGGTCCTGCTGCGGATGAACATGTTCATCCCGATGCCGGAGAACTGCAAAAGGGAATGGCCCAGGATGAGAAGGACCAGGCCCAGCACCAGTAAGCGGTGGTCCAGACAGTAATCCAGGGCGATTCTATACCCGTTGTCCAAGGCCCGGAAGAAGCCCTCCATAACCCCGTCGATTTTTCGCAGCAGCCTCAGTTTCAGGGGTTTTTGCCGCCGGGTATCGAGCTTGAGGATGGGACCGCAGAGGCTGGGCACCAGGGTAACCGCCACCGCCAGGGAACAGGAGAGGGAGATCACCACGGTAAAGATCAGGTCGTTAAAAAGCTGGCCCATCATTTCCAGATCGTTTTTGTAGATAATCAGGGGCACGAAAACGCAGAGGGTGGTGGTGGTGGAGGTAACAATCGCCCGGGTCATCTCCTGGCTCCCCAGGATAGCGGCGATCTCCGGCTTGGCCCCCCGTTCCCGGTAGTTGTGGACGTTTTCCAGGATCACGATGGAGGCGTCCACGGTCATCCCCAAGCCCAGGATCAGCCCGGTCATGGTGAGGAGGTTCAGGGAAAAGCCGAAGACCGACATGAACATCAGGGTGAGGAGGATCGATACGGGGATGGAAAGGCCGATGACCAGGGTCCCCTTAATGTTTCGCAAAAACACAAAGAGGATCAGCATGGCCAGAAGGGCCCCCTGGAAGGCGTTGGAATAGACCTGGTTCAGGGTGGCGTTGATCAGGGAGGTGTTGTCCGAGAGGACCTCCAGGGTTATCCCCCGGGGAAGTTCCGCGTTGATCCCCTCCAGGGCGTTCCTGACCCGGTTCGCCACCTGGACGGAGTTACTGTCGCTTTCACTGGTAACCTGGATATAGACCCCGCTTTGGCCGTTCACGTAGACCCGGGCGGAATTGTCATTGTAGGCCAGGGTCACATCGGCCACATCCTCCAGGCGCACCACCTGGGAACGGTTCACCTGCCCAAGGGCGGAATTTTCCGACGGAAGCGCCACCGTCTTAACCACCAGCCGTTTTATATGATCGATGGCGGTGAGTTCCTGCCGGGTAAGGAGCTGGTATTCCCGGACCCCCCGGGTCAGGCTGCCCCCGGAGGAAAGGATATTCTGCCCCCGCAGGGCGCCGGTGATATCGCTTAGGGTCAGATCAAAGGCCGCCAGACGGTTCAGGGCCACCGCCACCTTGACGATCTGGGTGGTACCCCCGGTAACATCTGCGGCGGCCACCCCCTCGATCCGTTCTATGCCCGCCTGGATCTCGTCTTCCGCGAAGATCCGGAGCTGATCCGGAGGGTAATTCCCCCGGACCACCAGGCGCATGATGGGCATGGCGGACATATCGAAGCGTCGTACCACGGGACTTCCCGCTCCGTCGGGGAGGGAATTGGCAAGACGACTCACCAGGGTCTGGGCGTCGGTCATGGCCTTGTCCATATCGGTACCGTAGGCAAAATTGAGGTTGATAAAACTGGATTCAAAAGAAGAATTGGAGGTCATCTCCGTAAGCCCCTGGGAAGAGGCCAGGACCTTTTCCAGGGGATCGGTAACATTCCGCTCCACATCGGTGGGCCCCGCCCCGGGAAAGGAGGTATACACCGATAACACCGGCCGCGTGGTGGAGGGGAAGAGGTCCACCGCCAGGTTCGGGACCAGGGTGGCGGCTACCCCCATAGCCAGGGCGTAGAGGACCACGATGGTGACCGGCCGTTTTACCGAATATTTGGGGATATTCACCGTTTCTCCTAGTCGAGGATCCTGACCGGATCTTTATCGGTAAGGAAGTTCTGACCCGCAATCACTACCTTTTCCCCCAGGACCGCCCCGGAGGTCACTTCCACCAGGGTTTCATTTTCCAGCCCCAGGGTTATTTCCCGCCGTTCCGCCCGGTTGTCTTCACCCACCACAAAAACGATCCAGGACCCGTAGGTATTGATCACCGCTTCCCGGGGGATAACCAGAATATCCGTGGCCGACTCGGTCACCAGGCTGAGGGTTACAAACATCCCCGCCTTGATCCGGGGATCCTCCCGGTTAAAGCGGAGCCGTATCTTCAAGGTTCTGCTGGCGGGATCCAGCATGGGGCTTACCTCATCCACCGAGGCGGGGAAGATCTCCCCGCTCATGGCCTCAAAGGTGGTCTGGGCTTCCAGGCCCCGGCGGATGACGGTGGCGAACCGTTCCGGGATAAAGGTTTCCACCACTAGGCTGTGGGGATCCCCCACCAGGTATATGGGGGTTTGGACCGAGACGGTGTCCCCGGGATTAACCGGGGCCTGGAGGATCGTCCCGGTAATGGTAGAAACCACCGGGCTTTGGGAATAAACTTCCCCGGGCCGGGAGGGATCCACCATGGCGACGGTTTGACCCTTCCAGACCGTATCCCCCGGCTGAAGCCGGATTTCGGTGAGCTTCCCCCCCACAGTGGGAAAGATCGAAACCTGGGTCCGCATAATCACGTCCCCGTTAACCACGAGATATTTCTCTATGGTTCCCCGGCTCACCGGGGCAACCCGTACCGCGGTGGCGTTCCGGCCGGCCGCCATCCCCGGGCCACCCTGCCCGGCGCCCCCCGGCGTACCCTGGGCGCCCCTTGGGGGGCTTTGCGCCGCCGGAGCCGCGCTCCCGCCGTCCGCTAACAGGATCCGGTTTCTATAGGTAAAAAAGATTAAGCCAGCGATGATGATCATAACAAAAATGATAATCACCGTTATCGCCTTGGACGCTTTGGTGTTTTTCACCCCCTGCTCCTCAAAAACTCCCTCCAATCGATATTAAGGGCGGCGGCCAGATCCAGGATCATGGTTTGATAGGTCAATTCATCGGTTAAAAGCTGCTGCCTGGCTTCGGCCATACGGTTTCTGGTATCTTCCAGGGTAAGTAATTCCACGGTTCCGTTCCGGAAACCCTCTTCGGTCAACTCATAGGTCCGTTCGGCTATCTCCACCCGGAGCCGGGCTATCTCGATGCCGGTCCAGGAATCCCGGAGCTGGGCCGAAATGGAACGGATACCGGTCCGGGCGGTATCTTCAATGTTTTTTAGTTCCAATTTGGCCTTTTCCACCTCCGCCCGGGCGGACCGGAGGGCCTGATCCTTCACGGTTCCCGGAATCCAACCGTCCAGGGGGATTGCCACGGTGACGCTTCCACTAAGATTATCGGTAAATTCCCGGAAATAATTCCCGTCATAGGAAGCGGAGAGGTTTATCGAAGGCCCCCGGGAACTAAGGAAGGTTTGGGTCCGGGTATTTTCCAGTTGTTCGATCTTCTGGCGCTGGCTTATGATATCCGGCCGCTTGGGAAGGTACTCCCGGATCAGCTCTTCCGGGTCCGCCGCAAAGGGGCTCACTTCGATGGTCCCCTCCAGCCGGATCCCGGTATTTTGATCATACCCCAGAAGCATGAGAAATTCCCGTAACGAAGAATTATATTCGGTCCGGGCCCGGTTCAGGTTGAGTTTTTCCGTTTCCGCGCTGAGCTGGCTTTGCAGGTAGACCAGGTTGCTGATAAAACCGTTCTCAAAGGAGATACGGTTTTTTTCGAGCTGTAACTCCGCCAGACGCAGTACCTCTTCCCGGATGGAAATATTCTCCCGCTGGGCAAGCAGCTGGTAAAACGTCCGGCTCACCTGGATTTCTATCTGCTGCCGGGCCTGTTCATAGCTGAAAAGCCGGCTCTGATACAACAGTTTGATCCGTTCCAGGGTGGTAAGGATCCGTTCATTCAGGCTGATGGAGGCCCTGAAATTCAGGGTATAGGTAAACGGGTCCCTGGACGAGGCTTGGCCGGCCCGTTCGGCGAGGGGGCTGGCGGCGTAACTCACCCCCGCCCCGACGGTAAGGCTGGGAAAAAATTGGGCCCAGAGGGTACTTGCCTCTTTTTTGGCGGTTTGAAGGTCAATGGCGTTAATTTGCAGGCTGATACTCTGGGCGACCGCCCGCTCCACCGCCGTCTCCAGGGTTAAAATAAGGGGCGGGGAGTCGGTCCCTTCCGCACAGACCGCCGGAGATATGGATACCCATAGAAAAAAAATACCCAGGAAAACGGACCGCATAGAAACCTCCCTATGCCGAATAAGCCGGTTTCAAAACCCAGATTTTTGAAAAACCTTCCCCATAAATTAAAAACATAAACGAATTTATGGTTACACCGGAATCGGCTTTAAAAGTATGATACCGCCGTACCATCGGATCGGGGAACCGCCGCATCCGTTAGGGACTGCCGGCGAGGATCCCCATGGTCACGAGCCCGGTATAGATAAACTGCACCGCGAACCCGGCCAATATAAGGCCCATGATTTTTTCTATGACAAATATACCCATGGTACTGAGGAAGCTCATGATTAAAACACTCCCCCGAAGGGCCAAATAGGTACAAAGCAGCCCGAAGACCAGGGCGGGAAAGAGCAGTGAGACGGAGTAGAACCAGTTATGCCCGGTGGACATGAACATGATGATCACCGTCAACAAACCGGGACCGGCAATAAAGGGTATTGCCAGGGGAAAAAGCGCCACGGAGCTGCCCTCTTGCGCGGGTATTTTGCGGAGTTCCGGTTTGCTGTAGATCATTTCCACAGCGATAAGAAAAAAGAGGATCCCCCCGGAAATATAAAAAGCGCCGGGGGTGATGCCGAAAAAATCAAGGAGGAATTTTCCTCCCAATAAAAAGACCAGCAGCACCAAAGCGGCGATCAATATTGATTTTTTAACGATAGCGTTCCGGGTTTTTTTATCGAAGGGGGCGGTAAGGGATAGATATTGGGGAATAATCCCGATGGGATCCATGACAATAAGCACGGTAAAGGCTATTTTAAGAAAATCGCGCACCATAGGGTACATCATAATCAAAATACCCGGCTGTTTCAACGGAGCCGGTGATCAATACGGGGAAAAAGGGAGTAATTGAGCCGTTTTAACGCGCTGGCCCTGAAACAGCCCCAATTGCTTCTTGACAAATGGGAAGAATAGGATAAAATAAGATAAACTAACTTTAAAGGAGAAACAATATGAAGAAATTGTTTTTACTAACGATGGTCATGCTTTTAACCGGTATTATGGTATTTGCCAGTGGCCAGCAGGGGGGGGGGGGGGGGAACCCCCCAGATTGGGGTGCCCATTAAAAAATTTGTTGACCCCTTTATTTCCTA
>NZ_JAJQRC010000009.1:0-99464 GCF_046533115.1 Treponema sp. TIM-1 | reverse complement strand
AAATAACTTGCCCAAAAGGGCAAGTTATTTCGTTATTGCGTAAGCAATTAGAATAAAATGCATCGCATTTTATTCTTGAACAGTTCCTAAGGGACATCCCGGGTAAAAGTAATTTTTTGCCCGGGTAACCCTGGAATATTCCCCCCGATTCCGGTATATTCGGTCTAAAAGCAGCAATATTTCCAAAACGAACCGGGTTTTGGGATTGGCCCAACATGCAAGGAGGCATCTGATGCTGGGACCGGTGGTGAATTTTTTGGTGATTGTGGTATGCGCCTTGGGGGGATGTTTTCTGGTTAAGGGTATCCCCGATCGCTTTGAGGATACCATTAAAAAGGCCATAGGGCTTTCGGTTGTCTATGTGGGGATCAAGGGAGCCCTGGACAGCGAGCGGATCCTGCTCCTCATCATGAGCATGGTGGGAGGGGCTGTCATCGGGGAAGGGATCAATATCGATAAGCTGATGAACCGCCTCGGCGCTTGGGCGGAGGGGAAGCTCGGTATGGAGGGAGGGACTTTTTCCAAGGGCTTTATCTCCGCCAGCATCCTCTTTTGTACCGGATCGATGGCCATTGTAGGGTCCATGCAAAGCGGACTTTTGGGAAACCATGAGACCCTCTTCGCCAAATCCATCCTGGACGGTTCCATGTCCATCGTATTTGGGGCCTCCCTGGGGATAGGGGTTGTTTTCTCCGCCATTCCGGTCCTGATCTACCAGGGGGGTATAGCCCTGGCTTCCATGGCCGTCAAGGGCCTGCTCTCGCCGGAAATTATCCGGGAGATGTCCGCCGTAGGGAACCTCCTGGTGGCGGCCATAGGGTTTAACTTCCTTACCTCCCGGGAAATCAGGGTGGCAAACCTTATTCCCGCGATTTTTATCCCCTGGGTATACCTGGGCCTTCGGGGTCTATGGCCTTTGCCGGCTTAATCGTCGCCGCATAGAGGGTGTTGAGCAGCCCCAGGAAGGCCGAAAGGGAAAAAAGCACCTCAATCCCCACCACCTTCCAGATCAGGCCCCCCAGGAGGGCAATGAGGATGCTGATCACATGGTTCACCGAGATCCCCGTGGAGAGGGTGGCGGTTATTTCTTCCTGGCTTCCGCTTATATCCTGGACATACACATTACTGGCCATGCTGGCCAGGGATATGATCGCGTCCAGCACATAATTAACGCAGACCACGATATAGGCGATATTTCTGGGGAAGATCCGGTGGGCAAAGCCGTAGAGTAAACAGACCACGATCAGGACCAGGGTATCGGTGACCATGATGAATTTATACCCCAGCCGGTCGATGAGTTTGCCCATAAAGGGACTGAACAGGGCGCTGAAGAGGGCACAGATGGCCAGGAGCAGGGCAATGACTGAAGTATCGGCGCCGTACTGGAGGATCAACACATAGGGGGCAAAGGTGATAAAGATCTGCTTCCGGGCGCCGTAAAAAACCTCCAGCATATAATATTTGACGAATTTTCTCGCAAAATAAAAACGCCGCCGGCTGGTTTTAAGGGAGGATTCCGTTAAAGCCAGGGAAATAAGGACCGCGGCGGTCATCAGGGCCGCGGCGGCCGCGAAGACAACCTTGAACTGAACCGTATCCTTCCGGTCAAACCCCAGCCGGGAAAAAACAAAAAAAGAAACGGTGACCAGCACGAACCCCGCGATATTCCCCGCCTGACTTAAGGCGCTGGTGATGCCCAGGGCGGCGCCGCCCTTGTTTTTTTGGGCCAGATCCAGGGACATGGTGGTCCGTACGGGCATGATGATATGTTCCCCGGTACTAAAAACCACCATGAAAAGGACCACGATGAATTTTCCCGTTCCGCTGCACAAAAGCCCGATAAGGCCCGCGGTCATGATGGCGATCCCTATCTTGAAAATCCGGCTTTCGGCAAACCGGTACATCCAGGCCAGGATAAAAACCACCAGGAGTCCCGGAATTTCCCGGAAAAATTCCACAATTCCCCGCTCAAAGGCGTTGATATGGACGATTTCCGCAAGATAGTTATCCTGGATACCCCGGTATAATCCATAGGCAATACCGGAAAAGCCCAATACGCTGAGGAACCGCGCCACCTTCGCATCGGGGCGGTATATTGTTTTAAAATCCCCGAGAAGTCCTGCGGCTTGTTTCTCCTGGGGTGACGGAGTGTGATTTTTCATACCAAACGGTGACTGACGTGGTTTTTCAGGCCGCCGTCTCATCCCCCCTACTATATCGGGACGGTCGATAAAATGCTAGCGCCGGGTAACGGTTACTTTGTGGTCAATATATTTGCTCTTTTCTTGTTGTATTTATCATTACTTTGGAGTATGCTAAATAAAGATAGAATGTGGTTTTTTTCAAAAATTGGGGGTATGTTATGAAATTACGGTTACGACTTACCTTGATCACGGCTATATTGCTTGTGGTAGCCGTGGCGGGAGTATCGATTATTTTACTCATGCGGGCGCGGGCTATGCAGACGGAAGCGGCTTTTTCCAATTTGGAGGAGCTTACCGGCAGGTACTCCATGACGATACAGAACCGGTATGAGAATTACCTGTCCGCCGCCAAGACCCTGGCGAACATTATGGATTCCTATAGGGGCGTTCCCGCCGAAGAGCGCCGGACCCGCTATGACAATACGATGTTGTCTATCATGGAATCCAATCCCAACTTTATGGGGATGTTTTCCATCTGGAAACCCAACGCCCTTGATGGTAATGACGCGGCCTTTGCCGGGGAACCAGGGACCGATTCCACAGGCCGGTATATGCCCTGGTATTCCCGCAGGACGGGGTCCCTGGAAAAGGAATCCCTGTCGGAATACGAGCATTACGACGATGTGGTTGCCAACATAGACAATCCCGATCCGGTCATAAGCCTCCCGTATAAAACTCAATATGCCGGGAAACCGATCCTTGGCGTCAGGCTTTGTTATCCCATCGTTACCGATCAGGGGATTGTAGGACGGGTGGGGATCACGGTGGACCTCACCCCTTCGTCCGAGGTCATCGCCCAGATAAAACCCTACGGCAACGGCCGGGCGGTGATGTATGCCACCGACGGAACCATCGCGGGCCATTATGATCCGGCCAGGGTAGGCGAAAATATAAGCGACGCCGATTCCCTGGCCGTACTTGGCCAGCAGGCGGTAAACGATACCCTGGAAACCCTGAAAACCGGAACACCGAATTCGGGACAGAACCACGGGCGTATCTTTGAAAGCTATCCCTTTTATGTGGGGGGGGTAAAAACCGCCTGGACGATTCTTACCTCGGTTCCGGAGGAAGACGTATTCGCGACGGTAAACCGGCTCACCCGAATCGCCATTATTATCATCGTGGTCGCCATCGTCATCGCCGGGGCAATCACCTTCATGGTCGCCGGTACCATCGCCAAGCCTATCGTCAATGTATCCCTTACCCTGAAGGATATTTCCGAAGGGGAGGGGGATCTGACTAAGACCATTGACGTCCACTCCAAGGACGAGATTGGGGATCTGGCAAAATACTTCAACATGACCCTGGAGAAGATCAAAAACCTGATAATCGTCATTAAACAGCAGGCGGTAGCCCTCTTTGACATTGGTAATGAACTGGCCAGTAATATGACGGAGACCGCCGCGGCGATCAACGAGATCACCAGCAATATCCAGAGTATCAAGGGCCAGGTGATCAACCAGAGTGCCTCCGTAACCGAGACCAATGCCACCATGGAGCAGATCACCGTTAACATCGACAAGCTCAACAGCAATGTTGAAAAGCAGAGCGAAAGCGTATCCAAATCCTCAAGCGCCATTGAGGAGATGATCGCCAATATCCAGTCCGTCACCACCACCCTGAACAAGAACACGGAAAGCGTAAAGGACCTGCTGGAATCTTCCGATGTGGGCCGCACGGGGCTTCAGGAAGTGGCCACCGACATCCAGGAGATCGCCCGGGAGTCCGAGGGGCTCTTGGAGATCAACGCGGTGATGGAGAACATCGCCAGCCAGACCAACCTCTTGTCCATGAATGCCGCCATTGAAGCGGCCCACGCCGGGGAGGCGGGGAAGGGCTTCGCCGTGGTGGCCGACGAGATCCGTAAATTGGCGGAATCCAGCGGGGAACAGTCCAAGACCATCAGCACGGTACTCAAGAAGATCAAAGATTCCATCGACAAGATCACCAAGTCCACGGATAACGTACTGAACAAGTTCGAGGCCATCGATAGCGGGGTCAAAACCGTTTCCGAGCAGACCGAGAATATCCGTAACGCCATGGAAGAGCAGAGTGTGGGGAGCCGGCAGATTCTGGAAGTAATCGGGCAGCTTAACGAGATTACCCAGATGGTAAAGGGCGGTTCCGATGAGATGCAGGAGGGGAGCCGGGAGGTCATCACCGAAGGGAAGAACCTGGAAATGGTAACCCAGGAGATCACCAATGGGATGAACGAGATGGCTACCGGCGCGGATCAGATCAATGTGGCGGTGACCAGGGTGAATGAGATCAGTACAAACAACAAGGAAAGCATTGACGTGCTGGTCAGAGAGGTAGGCCGCTTCAAGGTCGAGTAAACGCTGGTACCTTGAAAATACCTGGCCCGGTATACGGAGTTTAAGAAATTCATACGAAGGGAAAAACAAGGAGAAAACAGGTAAATTTTTTCTTGTTTTTCCCTTCTTTTATGTGCCCTAGGGGTTAAAATTTCTTCTCTTTTACCCCCCTGCCTTTTCCACCAGTTCCGTCAGGAGGGGTATAAGCTGTTTTTTCCGGGATACCACCTCTTTAAGCATATAGATCCCCCCCTCGGTGATGGGAAAGTTGATGTGGCTGGTAAAGGCTTTTTTTCCGGCCACAAAGAGCAGGGAATCGAGTACGGTCACATCGGTGACGAGGAGGGCGGAGAAAAGATGATCCTTCGCGGCCCGGACTTTTTCCAGGGCCGTGGTAATTTCGGCCTGCCGTTTCACCAGCACCACGGGATTATCGGTCTCGATCTGGCTGACCGAAAAAGTCATACCCCCTTCGGCGTATTCCTTCATGTCCAGTTTGATGAGTTCTTCCCCGGTCAGGGAATTGACCTGATTCGAGATGGTCTGTATATCATGCCCCAGGCCTTTAATGTCCAGGCCGGTAATTGAAGCAAGGTACTCGGCGGTCTCTATGTCCGTTTCTGTCGTAGTTGCCGACTGCAAAACCAGGGTATCGGCGATAATTCCGCAGAGCAAAATTGAAGCGATGCCCTTTTCCAGGGGGATCTTCTGTTCCCGGTACAGGTTGGTAATAATGGTACAGGTGGCTCCCACCACCCGGTTGATGAAGGTTATGGGGTACCGGGTGGAAAGGTTCCCCAGCCGGTGATGGTCGATCACCTCCAGGAGCTTGTAGTTTTCGATTCCCTCAATGGCCTGGCCCGACTCATTGTGATCCACCATGATCACTTCCACATTCGGCTCCTTGATAAGGTCCCCCTCAAAGATAACCCCCCGCACCTTGCCCTCATCGTCGGCCACGGGCAAACAGCGGGAAGGCATCTTGGTAAGGAGTTCCCGGAATTTCCACACCGGATCGTTCAGACGGATCAGGGGGACCGTATCGTCCCCCAGGGTACTGGTCGGCACGGAATAGATGATCAACATCGCGGTGGAGGAGGTATCAAAGGGACTTATCAGCACGGTTACTTTATTTTTCTCCGCCAGCTCCGTCAGTTCCCGGGAAAGGGTATTCCCGCCGGAGAGGATCAGCGCCCGGACTCCCACCTCAATGCAGCATTTCTGGATATCCCAGCGATCCCCCACAATGACCAGGGCGTTATCGGCGCCCTCCGCTTCCAGGTGGCTTTTGAAATGTGCCGTATAGGACGCGGCCACCACAATGGGGGATTTTCTCAGTTCCGCACCGTTAAAGAGGGTAACCGGCTGGGCATGAATGGTTGCCGCCAGGTGATCCAGGGTAAGGGGAAAGGAGGATTTTTTCCGGGGGTTGATATGGTTGATAATATAACGGCTAAACCCCTGGTAGTGGAGCATACTCCGGTAGACCCCGTTCCGGTCCACAATGGGAAGTACCTTGGAATTGTCCTTTTCCATCAGTTCCAGGGCTTCCCATACGCTGGCATCCTCCTTGACCGTTACCGCGTTCCCGGAAATATAGTACTTCGCCTTGGGGATCAGATCCGGCAGATACTCCGGAACCGGTACGTCGAAGCGTTCAAAGATATATTCCGTCTGGGGATTGATTTTTCCCGCTCGGGCGGCTATAACCCTGCTTTGCCCCTGGATTTGCTTGAGCCGGGCATAGGCGACGGCGGAAACCACCGAATCCGTATCCGGGTTCCGATGTCCTATTACATAAACGGTTTTTTCCATATTTGTACTATACCTGAGCCCTGATATTTTTTATAGGGTTTTTTTCTATAACGGGGCGGTTTCCCATGCCAGATTTTGAGGCCGCCTCCATATTTTTCGGCCTAGTTGCGGGGTTAGATAAGCCGCAGCTGGTTTATGGTCAGTTCCACCGCCTGTTTCAGCTCCCTGGCGGAGGGACGCTTGAGGACCACCAGGCGGAAGATGGCGGATTCGATAAGGCTGTAGAAGAGGTCATCCGCGGTACGGACGTTCACCGCTTTGATTTCCCCGGAACGGATCCCCTCTATCATCATGGTGGCAATGATGTGCCGCAGCCGCAGGGTCCGCCGGCGGACCCTAATTTCGGGATCCGCGTCATTTTTGGAGAGGTATAAGAGAAAATCCAGGATAACCCGGAGAAGCCGGCGGTTTTCTTCCAATCGATCCAGGATCAGGGAGATAACCCGAAGGAGTTTATCGGAGCAATTCAAATTCGTATTTTCCCGTACCCCGGAGATATCCTGCTCCAGTACGCCCAGGAGCTGTTTTATACTGTAATTGAAGATATCCCGTTTATTTTTAAAATAAATATACAGGGTTGTTCTGGTAATTCCACAGAGATCGGCGATTTTTTGAAAGGTGGCGTTCTCAAAACCCTCTTCCATAAAAATATCCAGGGCCTTTTCCAGAATTTCCCGCCGCCGTTTTTCATGTTCTACCACAATGGACATAGTCGTTTTCTCCAGATTTGTATCAAAATCGATGGGGCTTTTCCAAAACCCCAGGTTTGGGAGGGGCGCCGATCCTTTTCTATAATATCCGAGGCGGTTTCAAAATGTCAAATTTCAGACCCCCCGGTCTTTAACCTTTCCCTGCGGACAGTTGGTGGTATTCATAAAAATACGAGGGAATAGCCCCGTTGGTTATTTTTCTAAGGCTGTCCGCCTTCCGGCCAAAATGAGACTCAAATCCGGGATGATCCGTGATAAGGCCGAGTTTCCAGCCCGGAAAATTTTCGGCCAGGCTCCTCATTTCCCGGTAAACAGCCTCCGCCTCCTGAGGATCCCCCAGGCGTTTTCCATAGGGCGGGTTGGTGATAATGAAACCTTCGGGCTCCGGCGCCCGGGCCTTCTTCATGGGGATAAGGCGGAAATCGGGCAAAGGGAATCTCCCCTCCGGCGGCCTGACCCGTATGCCCTTCCCCGGGTTTTCCCCGCGAGCCAATTCATAGGCCCGGATCAGGTTGGATTTTGCCTGGGAAACCGCCCGGGGATCGGCATCGCTCCCGTAGATGCGGATGGTATTTTCAAAATTCACCCGTGCCAAAAGCTCCTCCCGGATGGCCGTTTCCAGGGTCCGATCCCCCAGGGATAAGCCCGACAGGGCGAAAGACCGCCCAATCCCCGGGGCCATATCCCAGGCGTAGATTGCCCCTTCTAAAGGGATAGTGCCGGAGCCGCAGAAGGGATCGTAGAGGGGGAATTTCCGCTTCCATCCGGAGAGGAGCAGCATGGCCGCGGCGGTGGTTTCCCTGAGGGGGGCCGTACCGCCCTCACTACGATACCCCCGTTTAAAGAGAGGTGCGCCGGAGAGGTCCAGAAGCAGGGAGACCTGATCTTTTTCCAGGTACACCCGCAGTTCCGCCGCGTCCCCGTCAGGGAGCCGAAGGACGCCATAGGCATTGCAGAGCCGGTCCGCGACGGCCTTGTGGACCACCCCCTGGATACTGGTAACCGCCTCCAGCCGGGACCGGTTGGACCTGACCTTGGAAACCAGGAGGCCCTTCTCCCGGGGGATGAAATCTTCCCAGGGGATCCCCCGGCTTCCCTCAAAAAGCCCCTCAAAATCCAGGGCTTCAAACCGGGCGGCTTCCAGCAGCAGGCGATCCGCGGTCCTGAGGGCCATCAGCGCCCGGTAAAGCCCGGCAAGATCCGCCTCAAACCGGACCCGGCCAAACCCCGAATCCAAAACCCGGAGTTTGAGTTTTTTGAGCTCGTTGGAAGTCACCCGTTCCGCCCCAAGGGCACACAGGGCCATGGCAATCCACATGAAACCACTGTACCAGTAAAAATGCGATTGTACAATTAAACCGGAGAAAAAATGAAAAATGAGGAAGAACAGCCTGCTAGGCGATCCGGATCCAGGTTAATTCATGTTTGTTGTGGTATAGGTGGACCACCCTGCCGCCGGGCAGGGCAGTGAAGTCCCGAAGGGTTTCAAAGTCCGGCGCCCCCTGGAGTTTTATGGTACATACAAAATTGGCGCAGCGCCCCGAATCGAGCCATTTTTTTATCCATCCCAGGAGCCGGGGAGGATAACAAACCACATCGGAAAAAATCCAATCCAGGGGACCCAGATCTTCGGGGTTCAAGGTGAATGCGTCATGTTGGATAAACCGTACCCCGGGCCGGGCAAGGATCCGGTCTTCCGGGGGAGCGCGGTCCACGGCGATCACCTCCGCCCCGAGTTTAGCCAGTACCCAGGTCCAGCCCCCGGGGCTTGCCCCGGCGTCCAGGCAGCGATCCCCCGGGCCCGGCCATTTCCGGCAGAGAACCAGGGCTTCCTCCAGCTTTAGGTAGGCCCGGCTGGGCGGCCCCTGTTTATCCTCCTCAAAACGGATAATCCCCCCGGGAAAGGGACTTTCCGAGCGGGCCGAAGCGAGGAGGGTATGGTGGTCCAAAAGGGTCCATCCTCCCATGGGGGAATCCGGCAGCCGCCAGGGAAAAGGCCGTGGTTTTGTACTGAGGGGGGGCAGTTTTTCCGTGATCAGGGCGCCCCGGCGGAATTGGGTAAAAAGGACCGGCGCCCAATTCCGCTGCAGGTTCCGCAAGGCCCGGGCGGCTTCACCGATGGAATCGAACTCCAGCCGGAAGGGCTCGAGCCATATATTTCGGCACCACGAAGCGGGGCCGGTATAATCGGGGGAGTAAAAAAAGGGACCTCCCAATTCCTGCAAAGACCCAAGTTCGGCTCTTAAATGATGCTCGAACCCTGGAACGGCCTGAAAAACCCGGCCCGTGAGGGGGATCAGGTTCATCTGTCCATTTCCTTTAGGTTCCTTTTTTTAAGGTTTACCGGGCTTAACGCCAGGAAAGATAATCCACATACCGTTGAAACTGCTTTCCTTTGGGAGATTCTATTATAGCAAATCCTACTTCAAAGGAGTAACCGCCGGACCTTGTCCATAGGACTTCCACCACAATTTCAAAGGGGCCTATTTTTGAGGCCTCCTCGGGCAGAATCTCCATTTTGTACCGGTGATTAAGTTTGATATCCATAAAAACGGTACTCTCGATACCGCAGCCGGTCACGCTGATATCCTTGAGCAGGACCTTACTCTCAGCGACATCGGCAAGTCGGGCCTGGGCATGGGTGGTATAGCGAGTCTGCTTTCTTTTTTCTGTCATATCTTTCCTATTATTTCCTATACCACGGTTTTCGTCAACCGAAGATCCCGGAATTTCTGGCTGATTCGTTGCGAAGGGTACATACCCAAGAACCCACTCACGCGGGGGAGCCTTGGGGCGGAACCAAGGGTTGCGGCTGTTACCCCCGGTAGGTTTTAAAACAGCCTCAATAGTCGCGGGATTGAAATGTTGTTAGTTTTTTAAGTATCTTAAGTAAGTGAGGTATATGCCAATGCAGCGGTATAGAAAAATGGATAAGCTTCAAATCGCCCAGATAAATAAATACAATGTATTCCGGTGTTTAGTCCGTGAAGGTCCGATAAACCGGGCGGCCATCGCGAAACTTACCGATTTAAGTATCCCCACGGTTATGTCCATTGTTGATGATTTATTTGAAAAGGAAGTGGTCCGTTCCATAGGAAAAGGAGAATCCTCCGGGGGAAAGCCGCCTGAAATGCTGGAAATCGTCCCGGAGCGGTTTTGCTATATTGGGGTAGATATTGGCCGTACCACCATCCGGGTGGTGGCTAATAATATTATATCCCAGCAAATCGCCTGTCTTCAGGAACCAACGGGAGATCCCTTTCCCGAAAAGATATTTGCCGAACGTTTATGCAAACTGGTATTACAAATTGTTAAGCAGCTTCAGGCTAAAAAAGAGTGCGTCCTGGGGGTGGGAGTCGCCATGCCGGGACTCATTGAAAACGAAACAGGGAACGTGATCTTCTCCCCTGATTTTGGGTGGGACAATATTCCCCTGCGGGCCTGGCTGCAGGGAAGGCTGCCCTATCCTATCATCGTCGAAAACGCCAACCGCGCCTTGGCTTTGAATGAGAGTTATATCCCCGGTGAAGAGGATCATACCCATACCACCTTTTCGGTGAACCTGGGCTATGGTATCGGTGCCGGCCTGGTAATAGGCGAAGACCTTTATACCGGTTCCAGTGGTACCAGCGGGGAAATAGGGCATATTACGGTTGCTAAGGAAGGCCCGGTTTGTAAATGCGGAAATATCGGCTGCCTGGAGGCGGTTGCCTCCGGCGCGGCCATTGCCATAGAAGCGCAAAGAATCATAAGGGAGGGGATTCCCTCAAAAATTGCCGAATTTTGTGGGGGCGATCCCGATAAAATCGACGCAAAACTGGTTTTTCGGGCGGCGGATACGGGGGACGAAACGGCCCTTGAGATTATAAACATCGCCGCGGAGTATATTGGCATTGGGCTTTCCATGGCGATCAATGTACTGGACCCGGATAGGGTGGTTCTTTGCGGCGGTTTGATGAAAAACGGTCCCCTTTTCTTTAATATGATTAAAACCAGCCTGAAAAAACACCAAATGCGACAGGTTGGAAGGCGCCTGACTATATCCACGGAAACCAAGGGGGAGTATAGTACCGCCAACGGGGCGTGCAGGGTACTGGCGAATACCCTCTGGTGGCGGCGGGCCTTACCTATATAGAAATAAGTCAAAAACAATTTTTTTTTAAGATTCTTGTTGACAAATTTAAAATAATGGTGTTACAATGTTTTAATAACTTAGGAAACTTAACAAAGTTTAATATAGGTTTTTTTGAAATTTGAAATTTTGAAAAACCTTTGTGTTATGGTCTTGAATCCCTATAAGGGGAGGGATTTGGAATCGTTGGTGATACATTGAGAAATTCGTAAGAGGGGTTTGTTTTGGGGAACGAATATCTATTGGAAGTAAAGGACGTAAGCAAGGTCTTTCCGGGAACCCGTGCCTTGAATAAGGTACGATTACAGGTGAAGAAAGGTGAAATCCACGCCCTTTGCGGGGAAAACGGGGCGGGAAAGTCGACATTAATGAACATAATTGGAGGGGTTTATCAGCCGAGTGAAGGTTCACTCTTTTTTGACGGCAGGGAAATAGCCCCCAAAAATCCCCGGGAAGCCCAGGACATGGGTATTGGTTTTGTTCACCAAGAGTTAAGTCTTTGCCCGCACCTGTCGGCAGCGGAAAACATCTTCATCGGCAGGCTGCCCCGTAAGGGAGACATT
Organism: Treponema sp. TIM-1; assembly: GCF_046533115.1. Classification (NCBI taxonomy): domain Bacteria; kingdom Pseudomonadati; phylum Spirochaetota; class Spirochaetia; order Treponematales; family Treponemataceae; genus Treponema; species Treponema sp. TIM-1. The sequence goes on along the minus strand of NZ_JAJQRC010000009.1, from coordinate 87,725 downwards.
ATTGATTTTAAAAAACTCTATGCCGACGCGGATGCAATACTTGGAAAATTCAACGCCAGTTTTAGCTCCAGAACAAGGGTAGCCAGACTGACGGTCAGTGAACGGCAGCTTGTAGAAATAGGAAAATCCATCTCCCTCAACTGTAAACTGTTGATCTTGGACGAGCCCACTTCTTCCCTGAGCGATAATGAAACGAAAAAACTTTTTGAAGTGGTCCGTAATTTACGCGGCCAGGGCATTTCCATTCTTTATATTTCGCACCGTATGGTAGAAATTTTTGAACTTTGTGACCGGGTCACCGTTTTTAAGGACGGCGGCTATATCTCTACCATGAATATCAGCGAGATCAGCGATAATGACGTCATACGGGCCATGGTGGGTCGGGAGCTTTCAATTTTTTATCCTCCAAAATCGGATTGTATAGAAGAAAATAACATTATCCTGGTGGTACAAAATTTAAGCGGTAATCAATTCCAGAACATCAGCTTTACCCTGCGCCGGGGGGAAATACTCGGTTTTTCCGGCCTTGTGGGGGCGGGCCGCAGCGAGATCATGCGGGGGCTTTGCGGAATAGATCCGGTATACGAAGGGAAAATAACCCTTAACGGCAAAAATAAGCATTTTAGAAATTACCGTGAAGCGGTAAACAGCGGCATCTGTTACTTGACCGAAGACCGAAAACTGTCCGGTATTTTTCCGGTGATGAGTATTAAGGACAACATGATAAGCGCCAACCTTAAAAACGTTTCCCGGGGCATCTGGTTTGATAATGTGAAGGGAGAAAAAATGGTACAGGACTATATCAATCAGCTTAAAATAAAAGTTCCCGGCATTAACTATTCAATTATGAGCCTTTCCGGTGGTAATCAGCAAAAAAGCCTGGTGGGTAAATGGCTTTCGGTCAAGCCGAAAGTTCTTATCATGGACGAACCCACCAGGGGCATTGATGTGGGAACCAAGGCGGAAATTCATAATCTGCTTCGGGATCTCGCCTCGTCGGGAGTCGGGGTGATTATCGTTTCCAGCGAGCTGCCCGAGATAATCGGACTCAGCGATCGTATCGCGGTTATCCATGAGGGAAATTTGATGGGTATTCTTTCATCTGACAGGGCGACCGAAGAAAATGTGATGACCCTGGCCTCGGGGAAACAAATAGCTTAAGGGGGAAGCATGTTACCGGATAAGGTTAAGGCGCTAGCGAAAAAGATAATTGCCCAGCGGGAAGCTACCGTGTTTTTGATTATCATAGTAACGATTAGTATCGTAAGTATCTTTCAACCGAAATTCTTTACTATGGGCAATCTTCGCAGTATTGCCTTGGCTATTGCAACCGATGGCTTTTTTTCCATAGGTTTGTGTCTCGCTCTTATCCTTGGGGGCATTGAATTATCCGTCGGCGGTGTCGCGGCAATGACCTGTGTCGTTACCGGTTATATCTGCCTTCTGGGAGTAAACATCTGGCTTTCCTGTCTCTGTGCGATAGGGGCTGGTTTGTTTGTCGGTTTCTTTAACGGCTTTATGATAAGCAAAATAGGGCTGCCGCCTTTTATTGTTACGTTAGGCATGATGAACCTGTCCAGAGGAGTGGCCTATATTCTTACGACAGGTTCCACAATTTCAGTATCAGGCCGGTTGCCCGATTCATTCCGCGCTTTGGCAATCTCCGATATTTTTGGGATTCCGATGCTCTTTGTCATATTTCTTGTTGTCGCCATAATCGCCCATGTTTTTACGCGATACTCAAGTATTTGCCGTAATATTTTCTTTGTTGGATCCAATGAAAATGCCGCGCGTTTTTCCGGCATCAACGTTGATAAAGTAAAAATATCCGTCTATGTTATTGTCGCCCTCCTTTCAACCATTACGGGAATTTTAAGCGTAGCCCGTTTTAATGTGGCCACTTCCCAGCTCAGTGTCGGCGCTGAAACAACAGCCATTTCCGCCGCGGTTATAGGCGGTACTTCTTTTACCGGGGGTGCGGGCAGTATTGTAGGAACCTTTATGGGAGTTGTGTTGCTCAAAGTGGTCAATTCGGCGCTGGTTATGCTCAATATATCGGTATACTGGCAGAATTTCGTCCAGGGTGTAATCCTTATCCTGGCTGTATCAATGGACTATATTTCTCACCGTGAACGGGGACCGAAACGGAAGGTTAGAAAGCCCGCAAATTAACAATGGTGTCCATGTACGGCGAAAATGCCGTACAGCACATATTACGTTTTATCAGGAGGATTATATGAAAAAGAATGGGTTGCTCTTCTTGACGGTATGCATACTTCTGATCGGCTTTGTGTCCTGTAGTTCAGGATCGGGCCCTTCAGAGCAAAGCGCCGTCTCTTCTCCGCTTATTGGAGATGCCTCAGAGGAATACTACATGGTTACGTTTCTTTCCGGCATTGATTATTGGAAGATCTGTTTCCAGGGTATGGAGGATGCCGCTAAATTATACGGCGTTACCCCAAAATACACCGGACAGATTGATGCCGATGCGGCAGGTCAGGTAGCGGTTCTTGAGCAGGTTATTGCCATGAAACCGAAGGGAATTGCACTTACCTGTGTCGACGCGTATGCCCTTGCGGACACTATCAACAGTGCTATTGCCCAGGGTATCACCGTTATTACCTTCGATTCGGATTCGCCGACTTCAAACAGGCCTATGTACGTTTCTACCGATGCGGAGGTAGCGGGGCTTACCGCGGGTCAATTTATGGCTCCCAAAGTTGCGGGAAAGCAAGGAAAGATTGCTGTTGTCTATACTATTGGTCAATACAATGAAGAAATGAAATTCGCGGCTTTCCAGTCTTACCTTGCCGAACATGCGCCTAATATTGAGCTGGTCAAAGTCAGTGACGGTGGTGATACCACCAAGGCGGCCGATAATATGGCGGCGGCTTTACAGGCTAACAGTGACATAGTCGGCGTGTTCTGCATTTCTGGTATCTCAGGCTCGGTAGTTCCCACTGTGGTAAAAGAAGCAGGCAGGAGAGACCAGATTACCGTACTGACTTATGATGTGGATAAAGCGGTACTGGACATGCTCAAAAGCGGCGATATTGACGCAACCATGGCACAGGGGCAGTACAACATGGGGTACTGGTCTCAAGTTTATCTGTATCACCTGGCGCACGGTCTTCCCGCCGAACCGCCTCCGGGATTTGTTGATACCGGATCATTTGTCGTTACCAAGAATGAGGCTGATAAATACTACATCAAATAAGTAATCCATTTACAGGGAAAAGCGCTTGTGCTTTTCCCTGAATGTTAACGGCAGGAGGTTTTTGATGAAATCATTTAATTACTTTGCACCGACTGAAATCGTTTTTGGATGCGGCCGGGTCAGTGAAATAGGCGGCCTTGCCCTGCGATTCGGTAAAAAAGCGATTCTGGTAACGGTTCCGGAATTTCCTGCCGTTGCTCCGCTTTACAAAAAGATAAAGGATAAGCTTAATGAGGCGGGAGTCGAAATTATTCATTATGACCAGGTTATTCCCAACCCCACCACCGAGGTGGTCGGCGAGGGCGCAAAACTCGCCAGGAAATTCGGCGCCCAGCTGGTGATTGGCCTCGGCGGCGGTTCTTCCATGGATACCGCCAAGGCAATCGCCGTGGAAGCGACCCATCCCGGCACAGCCTGGGACTATCTACACTATACCGCCGGACCGTCTGAAAAGACCCTTCCGATTATTGCCATCGGAACCACGGCGGGTACGGGAAGCCAGACCACTCCCTGCGCGGTTATTACTAACACCGCGAAAAAAGACAAGTCCGCCATCTGGCACAAGAATATCTTTCCCCGGATCGCTATTGTGGATCCGGAACTTACCGTGAGTATGCCGAAGTCTGTTACCGCCCAAACCGGGTTTGACGCCTTCTGCCATAATTTTGAGGCCTACCTTTCGGTAAATACCAATCCCCTAGTAGAGGCCCTGGCCCTGGACGCGATAAAAATAGTGGTGGAAAATCTGCCCAAAGTGTTTGCAAACGGCGGTAATATTGAGGCCCGTTCGAAAATGGCCTGGGCCGATACCCTGGGCGGATTGACCAACGCTTCCGCCGGTGTTACCCTGCCCCACGGTCTGGGTATGCAGATCGGCGGCCATTGCCCCCATGTTACCCACGGTCAGGCTCTGGCGGCGCAGTACCCCGAATTCACCCGCTTTACCTGGCAATCGGCAGTTGAAAAATTCGCCGCGGTAGGACGGATTTTCAATCCGGCCCTGAACAACGAAGATGACAAAAGCGCCGCTGAAAAAAGCTGCGAAGCGATAGATAATTTCCTCAAGAAAATCGATCTCTGGATAGACCTAAAATCCCTCGATGTGACCAAAGAGGATATCCGTGAAATCGCCGACTGCGGCCAAGTACTGGGAGATTACAAGAATAACCCCCGGATAGCGACAATTCCCGAGATGTATGATTTGCTCATGCGCTGCTATGAACGCAAATAGGAGGAGGATATGACCGAAACAGGCATACTTAATCGTGATATCGCCGCGGAAATGGCAAAGCTGGGGCATACCGATAAACTGCTCATTGCCGATGCAGGGCTTGCGATACCGAATAGTACCAGGGTAATTGATATTTCCCTTGATAAAAATGAGCCCACCGCCCTTGAGACCCTCAAGGTGATTTTGCAGCATTTCAGCGTGGAAAAAATAATCCTTTCCCAAGCGACGGAAGAAGTAAGCCCTTCCCGAAAAAAAGAGTTTCTTGCCTGTTTTCCTCCGGATATGCCCTGCGAAATTGTGCCCCACCCGGTATTAAGGGATGAATTCACCAAGGAGGTAAAGTTTGCCGTTCGTACCGGCGACTTTACCGCCAATTCAAACATTATTCTGGTAAGCGCCGGCGGCCCCCGCTGGTACTGTGAAAAATCGTAATGGGAAAGATAGAGGTTGGTAGTATGGTAAAACTTTTTCAGGGAAAGGAAATACCCCTGGGTATATGTTACTATCCTGAACATTGGGATAAAAAATTATGGGCCGATGATCTCAGGCGCATGAAGGAAACGGGAATTTCCGTAATCCGAATCGGCGACTATGCCTGGAGCGTATATGAGCGGACCGAGGGGGTATTCACCTTTGATCTCTTTGATGAATTTCTCGCTTTGGCATCAAAAGAAGGGATGTGTATTATCATGTGTACTTCATCGGTTGCGCCGCCCGCTTGGCTATCCGAGAAGTACCCGGAGATTCTTAACGCCCGTAGAGACGGCGTGCTTTTCCGCCACGGGAACCGCCGTCATTACAATTACAATTCACCGGTCTACCGCGAATTCGTCGGACGGTTGGTCGAAAAAATCGCTTCCCGTTACGGGAAAAATCCCGCGGTCATCGGCTGGCAGATCGATAATGAACTCAACTGCCAAACCGACGAATTTTATTCCGAAAGCGACACTATCGCCTTTCGGGCTTTCTTGAAAGAAAAGTACTTGACCCTTGATGCCCTCAACGAAGCCTGGGGTACGGTAGTCTGGAATCAAACCTATACCGAATGGGAGCAGGTTTTTGTACCCCGTACCCATGTAAGCCCCGCGCCGAATCCTCATCTGCTTCTTGATTATATCCGCTTTGTTTCTGAAAGCGTGTGCGGCTATGTTAAGCTTCAGCGTGATATACTACGCCAATATATTAAAGAGGGTGATTTTATTACAACTAACGGCATGTATGCCAGTATCGATCACCACCGCCTGGTACGGGAAAATCTGGATTTCTACACCATCGTTTCCTATCCCAACGGGGTATTTACCCTAAACAACGATACGAAAAATTCGATGGATCTCAACGACCGCAAGGCAAGCAGGACGCTGGCCGAACTTCGGTCTATTTCTCCGGCATTCGGCATAATGGAACAGCAGGCCGGCGCCGGCGGGTGGAATATAGACGTACCCAGCTCCCAACCCAAGCCGGGGCAGATGACCCTCTGGACAATAGAAAGTATAGCCCACGGCGCCGATTATGTCGGATTCTTCCGATGGCGGACCGCCAATAAGGGGACTGAAATTTATTGGCACGGCGTCCTTGATTATGCGAATAAGGACAACCGGCGGCTTGCGGAATTAAGGGATATCGGCGGTAAGATAAAGGTCCTTTCCCCAGTTAAAGGGTCCCAATACGAAGCCGCCTTTGGCGTTATAAAGGATTATGATAATATTTTTGATTCCCAGGTTGATAAGTGGCATGAACGGCTCAGTAGTGAAAGCGAAGACGGCCTTTTCCAGGCCGCGCAGCTTTCCCATACGCCCATGGATTATGTGTACCTTACCGAAATTACCAAGCTTGAGGATCTAAGCAAATACCCGGTTCTTTTTTATCCACATCCGGCAATTCTCACGGAAGACCGCGTAAAGCTCCTGACCGAATATGTAAAAACAGGCGGTATCCTGGTGTTTGGAGCGCGGACCGGTTACAAAGATACAAACGGCAGATGCCCCATGACGGAACTTCCCGGCCTTGTGGGAGAATTTGCGGGCGTCACTGTGGTGGATTCCACTTTCGTAGGCCCGCAAGACGAAACGGTTAAGATCAGATGGGGGGATTCTGAATTTGATTCCGGGGTGTTTAACGATTTCTTTGAACCCCGGGGGAGATCAAATATCCTTGGGACGTATGAAAATAATTATTATGCCGGAACAGCGGCCCTGGTTTGTAACCCCGTGGGAAAGGGCAGCGTCTATTGCTTTGGTGGAACTTTTAACCGGGAAGCAGCCTTGGTGTTCCTGAAAAAACTCGAAATTGAAGATCCCTACAGGAATATATTGAATTTACCTGAGGGCTGTGAACTTGCGGTTCGTAAAGGCGGTGATAAAAGGTACCTTTTTGTTCTTAATTTTATGGGACAAAAGGCCGCATTGACTTTGAAAAAAGAACTCAGGAACCTTTATACCGGGGAAAAGGCCATTGGTGAAATTGAACTGCCGCCCTTTGGAACAATGGTATTTGAGGAAGGATAAAAAAAGAAGAATAGAGGGAGTCCTGAAACCCCCTGTCCTGCCCGCCAATTGACATCCCCACCCCAAAATGGTATATATGGAATGGCATGAAGCTTGGGTTTTTCCCGTTGGGTTGATCCTCCGGAGTAAACCTTTTAAAATCCCATGAAGGGTCTTTAGGTAAGGGGATAGAATCCTTTTCTATAAAACAGGGTTTATCCTGTTTATGGGAGCGCCATATTGACCATTGAAGAAAAATACGAAGCCCTTTTGCGGCTCATCGCCGGCCAGGGCAGGGTAGCGGTGGCTTTTTCCGGCGGGGTGGACAGTTCTTTCCTCTGCCATGCGGCGGCCGCGGCCCTGGGAGACCGGGCGGTGGCCATTACCGTGGTTTCCCCCATGCTTCCCAAAAGTGAAATCGACGGGGCTGCGGTTTTTGCCGCCAAGATCGGTATAAACCATATTCGTGTCGAAGAAGCCGAGATTGATGAAGAAGTGGCGGCCAATCCAAAAGAACGTTGTTATTTTTGCAAGAAGATAGAATTCGGCACTATTCTGCGGGTGGCAAAGGAGCGGGGGATCAACACGGTTCTGGACGGTTCCAACGTGGATGACCTGGGGGATTACCGGCCGGGCCTCAAGGCCCTGGAGGAATTACGGATCTTAAGCCCCCTGCGGGAAGTTACCCTTACCAAAGCGGAGATTCGGGAGCTTTCCCGGCGTTTTGAGCTTCCCACCTGGGACAAACCCGCCTTTGCCTGCCTGGCATCCCGGATACCCTATGGTGAGCGGATCGACAAGGAAAAGCTTTCCCGGGTGGAAAAGGCCGAGGAGACCCTGCGGGCCTACGGGTTCCGCCAGTTCCGGGTACGTTCCCATGACCGGATTGCCCGGATAGAGGTGGCCCCTGAGGAGCGGCGGCGTTTTTTTGATGAAACGGTACTGGATTCCATCTCACAGACCCTTAAATCCTATGGTTTTTTGTATGTCGCCCTTGAGCTGGAAGGGTACGCCATGGGGAATATGAACCGGGCGGCCCTGGTATAAAACCATACCGTCCTTTCTTTAAACCGCTTTTTGGAAGGTGATAACCTTGAAAACATTACATTTCGACTGTTTTGCCGGTATTTCCGGGGACATGGCCCTGGGTGCCCTGGTGGATCTGGGGCTTGATACCGATATATTGCGGGCAGAGCTTCGTAAACTCCCCATAAAGGGCTGGAACCTGGAATTTCACCGGGAGCAGCGGGGGGGTATTGTCGGCATCCAGGGAATAGTGGATCTGGGAGAACAGCGGGATCATATCGCCCACGACCATGGGCATGAACATCACCACGGTTCCCCGGAGCATCATCATGTCGGTCATGATGGCGGCTCCGGTACGCATCAGGGGGGGCATCATTCATGGAAGGAGATCCGGGCCCTCATTGAAAATTCCCCCCTTACCCCGGGGGCAAAAACACGGGCCCTGGATATTTTTACCCGGATTGCCCGGGCGGAAGCGGAGGTCCATGGCGTCCCTGAGGAGGATATCACCTTCCACGAAGTGGGCGCCCTGGATTCGATCATCGACATTGTGGGTTGTGCCATTTGCCTGGATATGATCAAGCCGGACCGGATCACCTGCGGGGAGGTGGAGTTGGGGAGCGGGACCGTTACCTGCGCCCACGGGGTACTGCCGGTTCCCGCCCCGGCAACCCTCATCCTCTGCCGGGGTATGCCGGTAAAAACCGGGGGCTTCCCCAAGGAAATGACCACCCCCACCGGGGCGGCGATCCTGGCGGCTACGGTGGATGAGTTTACCACCGCCGGCAGTTTCCGGGAAATTAAAACCGGCTACGGCATAGGGACCAGGAGGATGGAACGGCCCAATCTACTCCGGGTTTCCCTGCGGGAGGAGGCGGATGTTCCCCCCCACGGGGACTGGCGGATCGAGGAATTGGTCTTGTTGGAGGCCAATATCGACGATATGAGCGGCGAGGCCCTGGGTTTTCTCATGGAAACCCTCTTTGCCGCCGGAGCCCTGGATGTTACCTTTACCCCGGTGGTGATGAAAAAATCCCGCCCTGGAACCATTATTTCCGTGCTCTGTCCCCCTAAAAAACTGGATACTCTCCGGGAGCTTATGTTCAAAAAATCCGCCACCATAGGGTTTCGGGAAACCGAAGTGCGCCGCCTCTCCCTCCGGCGGGAAGAGGATACCCTGGAGGGGGAATGGGGGGCTTTTCGCCGTAAAACGGTATTTTACGGTGAAAAGCCCCTGCGCTCAAAGCTGGAATACGACGATCGCGCCCGGATAGCCCGGGAACAGGGACTGTCCCTGGAAGAAGCGGAGGAGCGTATCTTGACGGGTCTCCCCAAACGGAAAGAGGAAGCAGCCCATGGCGGATGAGGATATCACGGGGATCCTTCAATCCATCAGGGAAGGGACCCTGTCGGTGGAGGAGGGGAGCGAGCGGATTGCCTCCCTTTACCAGGATGATCTGGGTTTCGCGGTGATCGATACCTGCCGGGAGGAGCGTACCGGCTACCCCGAGGTGGTGTTTTGCGCGGGGAAACGGGTGGAACAGGCCCTGGCCATCATACGGCGGATGCGGGAGCGGGGCCTTCCCGTGCTGGGGACCAAGGCGGGGCCTGAGCTGGTCGCAGCGGTCCGTTCTCAATTTCCGGAAGCGGCCTACGATGAGCTGGCCCGGACCCTAACCCTGGGATCCCCGGCAGGGGAGGGGACCGGCCTCGTGACGGTGGTGGCCGCCGGAACCTCGGACCTGCCCGCGGCAAGGGAAGCGGCCCGGACCGCGGAATTTTTCGGCAGCCGGGTGGAAATCATTGCCGACGTGGGGGTAGCGGGGATCCATCGCCTTTTTGCCCGGCTCCCGGACATCAGGAAGGCCCGGGTGATCATCGCCGTGGCGGGTATGGAGGGAGCCCTGGCGGGGGTTATCGCGGGGTTGGTTAAGGTTCCGGTGATCGCCCTGCCCACCAGCGTGGGATACGGCGCCTCCTTTGGGGGGATTTCCGCGCTGCTGGGAATGCTCACCTCCTGCGCTCCGGGTATATCCGTGGTGAACATTGATAACGGGTTTGGCGCCGGGTACCAGGCCAACCTCATAAACCATCTGGGATCATCCTGATGGACCAACCGGCAATAGACCGGCGGCCCAAGGCCGCCTTTGTGGCGGTGGTGGGCCGGCCCTCGGTGGGAAAATCCACCCTGGTTAACCTTCTCTGCGGGGGCAAGGTTGCCATTGTAAGCCCCGTTCCCCAGACCACGCGGAATGCCATCCGGGGTATCATCAACCGCCCCCAGGGGCAGTTGGTTTTTGTGGATACCCCGGGGATGCATGTTTCGGAAAAAAAACTCAACCAGCGGCTCCTGGAGGTCGCGAACCGTTCGGTGGAAGAATCGGAACTTGTCCTCTATGTACTGGACGCTTCCCGGATCCCCGGCGCGGAGGAAGAGGCCGTTGCCGACCGGCTGGGTTCCCCGGCCTGTATGGAACGAACCCTGGCGGTGATAAATAAAATGGATGCCCCCGGCGCGGATTTTCAGCGGATCCGTAATTTTTTAGATCAGAAGCTGCCCCTTTTAAATCCCGCCCGGTGTTTTCAAGTTTCGGCCCTTAAAAACGAGGGGGTTGACGCCGTGGTGGAATGTCTTTTTGATATCGCCCCCCCGGGGGAACCCTTTTATCCGGAAGAGTATTATACCGACCAGGAGGTGTCCTTCCGGATTGCCGAAATTATCCGGGAAAAGGCCATCAACCGCCTGCGTCAGGAACTGCCCCATGCCATTTATGTGGAAGTGGCGGATACGGAACTAAGGGACGAGGGAAAACGGCTGTGGGTACGGGCCTTTATCCTGACCGAGCGGGAATCCCAAAAAGGCATGGTGGTGGGCAAGGGGGGGGAAGTGATCAAGGCCATAGGCAGGGAGGCCCGGAGGGACCTCAACCGGATCTTCGACTGGAAGGTGGATCTGGACCTCCGGGTCAAAACCGCCAAGGACTGGCGTCATAACGACCACCTCCTGCGGCGTCTCATCGGCCGCTGATAGGGCAGGGACCTTTGTTTTTTCAGCGGCTCAATAAAAAATGTTTTTACCCGGGGCCTTAAGCGGGGGCCTGCCGGGATAAAAAGCGGTCAATCTGGGAGAGGAGTCCGTCAAAGGTATCCACACAGACCAGATCGCTGTGATCTTTTCTGATCTTTTCCGGGGCCCGGAAGAGACAACCATTACCCGCTTCCCGAATCATGGCAAGGTCGTTGAAGGAATCCCCCGCGGCAAAAACCTCAATATTAAGGGACTTAAAGGCGGCCACCGCGTGTTTTTTGCCGTCCCTTTGGCGGAGTTTGTAATCGACAATGGAGCCGTCTTCGGCGATCACAAAACTGTTACAAAAAAGGGTAGGGTACCCCAATTTAGCCATCAGGGGCCGGGCGAATTCCTCATAGGTGTCGGACAGGATGATAACCTGGGCCCGTTCCTTAAGATTTTTGATAAATTCCTTCGCCCCTTCCAGGGGATCCATGCCGTTAATAACCCTGCGGATATCCCGCAGTTTTAAACCGTTTTTTTTCAGTAGTTCCAGCCGGAAACGCATGAGCTTGTCATAATCCGGCTCATCCCTGGTGGTAAGCCGCAATTCGGGGATTCCCGTCGCCTCGGAAAAAGCTATCCATATTTCGGGAATCAAAACTCCTTCAAGATCAAGACATATAAGACGCATATAAGTAAGTATACCATGGCGGTGAAAGCGGCGTCAATTAAGCGAACCGGTTCCCAAATCCGAAATTGGGACCCGCTTCATTTTTCGACTTTAAATTTTGAAACCTCTTTTACCAGGACGTCAATGTTTTTCTTGTTTTCCCCGCTGATGTTGTTCACCCGGTTTACCGCCACGTTGATCTCGTCGGCTCCGGTGGCCATCTCGTTCATCCCGCTGCTTATCTCCTGGGTTACCATTTCCAGGTTTTTACTTTCCTCTATTACCTGCCGGCTCCCCTCAAGCATCTCCTCGGAACTGCCCTTGACCATCTGGGTGACCTCGTTTAATTGGCCGATAGCCTCCAGGATCTGTTTGCTCCCCGCGCTCTGTTCCTCCATGGCATTCCGGATGTTTTCTTCCTGGTCCGATACGGTCCGTACCCCGGTGTCAATGGCTTCAAATTTGCTCAGAACGCTGTTGGTGGACTTGGTTATCTTGTCGATAGAGTCTTTGATCTTCTTGAGGACCATACTGATGGTCTTGGACTGTTCCCCGGAATTCTCCGCCAGTTTTCGGATCTCGTCCGCCACCACCGCAAAACCCTTTCCCGCTTCCCCGGCATGGGCCGCCTCAATGGCCGCATTCATGGATAACAGGTTGGTCTGGCTGGCGATATTTTCCATCACCGCGTTGATCTCCAGGAGCCCCTCCGATTCCCGGGCAATTTCCTGGATGTCCGCGGCCACTTCCTGCAGTCCCGTACGTCCCACCTCGGAGGCTTCTATCAATTCCTGGACATTGGTGGCATTTTTCACCAGGGTTTGGGTGACCGATTGGATATTGGCGAGCATTTCCTCAATCGCCGAGGAGGACTGGGCCACACTGTTACTCTGGCGATCCACCTGGGTCTTGAGCTTATCGATATTGACGGTGATCTGTTCCATGGTCGCGTTGGTTTCGGATACCGAGGAGGACTGATTGATCACCCGGCCCTTGATGCTTTGGGTATTGGCGGTAATCTCATTGATCGCCGCGGCGGTTTCATTCATGTTACCGGCCAGCTCGTTTCCAATATCAAAAAGGGTGACGGACTGATTTTTGATGGTTATCACCAGGTTCCGGATCTTCTCCAGGGTCGCGTTAAAGTACTGGGCCATGTCGCCGATTTCGTCCTTGGAATGGACCGCCACCGTTTTGGTAAGGTCCCCTTCCCCTTCGGATATATCCTTGAGGGTAAGGGCCACCTTGACGATGGGCTTGGCGATAGTTCCGGCAACCAGAAAGATGATCGCCGCCGCGATAAGCACCGCGGTGATCCCCAGGATGATGGAGAAGAGGGTTAAGGCGTTGACATCCTCAAGGATGATATTCTTCTCCGTACCCAGCATCAGGGACCAGGTGGAACCGGTTTCACCGATGGAAAAGGAGTAGATGATGAGTTCCAAATCTTTCTTGAGGACTTGCGAATATACCGAGAATCTTTTTTCCGTTCCCTGGAGTACCGCGTTTTGGGCCGCGTCAACATTCTTGCCATAGAGGCTGTTTTGCGCGTCCCTGAGGAGTTTACCGATATGCTCGTCGGCATAACTGGCGATAACCGTACTGTTGTTGGAATAGATCGTCATGGCGGTAATGTCCCTCAGGCTCGAGTCTTTGATGATATCGTCCACCAGCGGCTGAATGTAGGCCAGATTGATGGTTACCCCCACCCGGCCTACCACTTCGTTGGTCTTGCGCTGAATCACCGGTACGGTGATCTTGGTCGTATAGGTGTTCTTACCGGCCACGATCTGGGATTCCGGATCGTACATCAGATCCTTCCGGGCGTTTTCTCCGGTGATGTTCGCCATCATCGTTGGTATGTCATCATAGGTGAGGTGTTCGATCTCCCCGGAATGCCGGGTGTACCAGTTGGCCCACTGGCCGGTTTCGGTATTGCCGGGCAGTCCCACAAAAGCTTCGTCCATACCGGGATCGATGGTATTGGGCTTAAAAACCACAAAAATGGCAACCAGCCGATCCTCGGAATGTAAAATCGATTCCATGAACTGATCAAAACGGTTGCGCTGCCTTCCCACATCGGCCTTGTCAAAATCAGAAAGGGTATCCGCCAGGGTATGGGCGGTACGTATATAGGCCTCATAACGCATCTGAATGGTCCTGGCCTGTTCCGCCGCCAGCCGTTTCTGGCTTGTCTTGGCCGCATCCATCTGTAGGGAAGAGGCGCGGTTCAACAAAATAATAGACATGGCCGCGACAATGGCGACCACCACGGAAATAACGATGAGACTTAAACGATATTTTAGTTTCATAAACTTTCCTCGGATAAATAAGCCAGATTCCCTTCCTTCAATACCGCCGCTTGTTTACGGCGGGTTTCTTCGTCAGGGATCTGATAAGGGGGATAAAAATAGGATAATACAACGAACTTCATTAACAATTTAAACACAGGATAAAGGAACAGTTAAAAACAATAGCATCCGTAAAAAAAATAGCAGATAATCTTTTGCCATACAAGAAACGATCCGTCTTTATCAAAAAAAACACAATCCTTTTCCGTCATACTCCAAAACTTTTTTTACCAAACCAATTTTAAAACACACGTTTTTTTAAAATTGGCTTTGAAAAAGCGGTCAAAGATCCGCTTTTTCTCTTAACGCTCGATACGGTTTCAAAACTGAAGTTTTGAAACCGCCCTGCCTACTATAAGTATATGAGCATCTAACGCTTATTGTCAAGAAATCGGACTTTTTCCTAAACTTCGGCAGTTTACCCCGCCCTTGAGAAACACCTTTTTTTACCCTATGATAGGGGCATGGAAAGCCTGGTCCGCCTCTCTATCCCCAACCCCTCAGGGGCGCCGGTCTATTACCGGGAAACCCTCTCCAGCACCATGGATGAGGCCCGTCGCCTGGCCGCCCGGGGGGAACCCCATGGGACGGTGCTCTGCGCCGGCCTTCAGGAGGCGGGCCGGGGCCGCAGAAGCCGGTCCTGGATCGCGGCGGCGGGGGAAAGCCTCCTCTTTACCATCCTGCTGCGGTACCCTGCTGTTTCCGCCCTGCCCCGGGCCATAACCCTTAAGGCAGGGCTTGCCCTTTCCCTGGCGGTGGAGGATTTTGCCCCCCCGCTTTTCGGCCGGGTCCGGGTAAAGTGGCCCAATGACCTCATGATAGACTCCCGGAAAGCCGCGGGGATCCTTACCGAAGGGGACGGGGAAACCGTCTACATCGGCATGGGGGTTAACATGGCCCAAACCGCATTTCCCGAAGCCTTCCGCTCTAAGGCCACGAGTTTAGCCCTGGCCCTGGGGGACCCGGCATCCTGTGGGGCGGAATGCCGGTTTCTCCTCCTGGAAAAGATCCTGCCCCGGCTTTACCGGGAACTCACCCTCCCGGAGACCGGGGACGAAACCTGGCGGAGGCGGCTTGAGGATAGGCTCTATAAAAAGGGCTGTCCGGTACGGTTTTTTCCCGGTGGGGCCGATTCCGGCCGCCTGGTGGAAGGGATCCTGGAAGGCATAGGACCCGAGGGGGAACTCCTTATGATTCCCTCCGGCGACTCCGGGCCAGAGCCCTTTATTACCGGGGAACTGGACGTGTATGCCCCTGCCCCGGAATAAGGTTTTCCGTGGGGGAATGCCGTAAAATCAGGCGTCCGGCCGGGCATTAACTTTTTCCAAAGACGGTGTCGTAAAGCCGTTTCAGCAGGGACGTTATTTTATTGCCGTATTCCTTATCCGTGGCCCAGGTTCCGGCCAGGCCCTGGATCTGCGGGGCCGATCCGTAGCGGACCCAGTGGTAGCGGGGATCCACCAGGGTCTGTTTGAGGGGTTCGTCCGTGGCATAGGCCTTGAGGTGCTGTATGTGGGCCCGTACCCCGGTACGGGGATCGGGAAACCACTCCCCGTTTTGGCCGGGACCGATGGCGCCGAGGCCGCAGAAATTGTTCATATCCGGCGTTACCAGGCCCCCAAAGCGGAGAAAACCCGTTTCCAGGCACATCTGGGCAAAGGCCAGATCGTGGTTGACCCCTTCGACGGCGGCTTCTTCCACATAGATCTTGGCCAGGGAGAGCACAAAATCATCATCGGCCTCGGGATTTGCCTTTTCCAGAAAAGCGAAAAGTTTCTCCGGTTCCACCAGACCCTTTCCCAGGATCTTCTCCGGTACCGGGGGAACGGGGGGTTTTTCAACCGGCGTTGTCGTCATTGGTGGCACAGTTTCAGGTTCTTTTGGTCCCGCAAACCGGGCGGTGGTACAGGAGGAGAAAATCATGAGCATACTGAGCAAAACGATAACGTGGCGTTGCATTGAGTTTTCCATACCATTCTATCGGTTTTTTTATCGATAATTTTGAGGCTTTCCCCTAAATTCAGTTTTGGAAAAGCCCCTTTTTATCCATAATACTGAAGTATTTTCAAAAATTCATCTTTTAAAAAGTCCCAATAGAAGTAAGATTCAGGCGAGATCCATATACACGGTATGAAAAAAGACCATTTTTCAGTTTGTGATACCGGTGACGGAAAATTCTTGATATCCGGGCCCCGTTCCCTGCCCTTGTCCCAGCGTCCCCGGGAACGGCTCATCAAATTCGGGGCGGAAAGCCTATCGGACCGGGATTTGTTGTCTATACTCCTTAACACGGGGGTTAAGGGAAAGAACGTCAGTATTCTGGCGGAAGAACTCCTTAACCGGCTTGAACAGGATAAGGAAATTCCTCCGGTTAAGGAACTTATCCGCCTGACCGGGCTGGGGGAGTCTAAGGCCAGCGCGGTGGCGGCCATGCTGGAATTCGGCCGGCGACGGTGGGGTATGATGGGTGCCAAAATCGCCTCCCCCGGCGATATCTTTAATACCGTGCGCCATTATGCGGACCGCCGGCAGGAACGGTTTATCTGCCTTTCCCTGAACGGCGCCCACGAGATCCTGGCGGTCCGGGTGGTCACCATCGGCCTCGTGAACCGGACCATCATCCATCCCCGGGAAGTATTTGCCGATCCCATATCGGACCGGAGCTGCGCAATCTGCGTAGCCCATAACCATCCCTCGGGGGAGCTTAAACCTTCCCCGGAAGACGACGAGGTTACCTTAACCCTCTGGAAGGCGGCAAAAATTCTGGGGATCCGGTTCCTGGATCATCTTATTTTTTCAGCCAAGGCCTATTTCAGTTACAGCCAGGCGGGCAGAATGCCCCGGGAGGGTTAATTGGTTGGA
Source organism: Treponema sp. TIM-1 (assembly GCF_046533115.1). Classification (NCBI taxonomy): domain Bacteria; kingdom Pseudomonadati; phylum Spirochaetota; class Spirochaetia; order Treponematales; family Treponemataceae; genus Treponema; species Treponema sp. TIM-1. The sequence continues at coordinate 70,872 of NZ_JAJQRC010000009.1, read as the reverse complement.
AGGCGGCCTTCCATGCCCCAGGCAAGCTGCACTTGCCAGGCCTGCCTGGGTTAAATTTACTGGTTGCGGATCTCTTCCCGGTCCGCCAGGGTGATTTCGGTCTTGTTGGTTCTTCCCCCCCGGATAAATTCCACCACCACCTTTTCGCCGGGCTTATTATCCTCCAGGGCGGAATACAGATCCGCCAGGCTTTCCACCGCCATACCGTCCACGGAGGTGATAATATCCCCCCCCAGGTAGATCACGCTGGAACCGTACCGGATGGGTTCGCTCCCCTGACGGATCCCCGCCTGATCGGCAAACCCATTGCGTTTGGTCCGGGAAACCAGGAGTCCCGAGGAAACCGGGAGCTTGGCGTAACGAACCAGGGCGGGGAAGAGCTGGACCAACGAGGCGTCGATCCAGCCCCGCCGGACTTTCCCGTAGGTCATCAGCTCCGCCACCACCCGCTTGGCGGTATTCACCGGAACCGCGAAACCTATTCCCACGGATCCCCCCGTGGGGGAATAGATCATGGTATTGATCCCTATCATCCGGCCCTGGGCGTCCAGCAGAGGCCCCCCGGAATTGCCGGGATTGATGGAGGCGTCGGTTTGGATCATATCCCGGATGATGGTCTGCCGGGAGGTTTGAATGGGCCGTCCCAGGCCCGATACGATGCCCACCGTGAGGGTCCGTTCCAGGGCAAAGGGATTCCCTATGGCCAGAACCTTCTGGCCTACCCGGAGGTTCCTCGAATCCCCAAAGGGGATCGTCTTGAGGGCCGCTCCCCGGGGAGGCTCGAATTTGAGGACCGCGAGATCATTTTCCGGGTCTGTCCCTACCACGGTTCCCTCGTATTGACTGCCGTCGGCTAAATTAATAAATACCTTATAGGCGCTTTCGATCACATGGTTGTTGGTCAGTACATGGCCCGAGGTATCAATGATAGACCCGGACCCGGAGCCCCCTTCCTGGGGTACCGGCTCCAGAAACCAGTTGATCGCCACCGTCTCGGTGGTGATGTTTACCACCGCCTCATTAAGCTGTTCATAGATGGCGATATTTTCCCGCTCCCCTTCGCTAAAGGGGATCAGATCCGCGGTATTCAACTGGAGGGGGCTTACCGCGGGGGATTGACGGAGCCCCAGGGCTTCAAAGGCGCCGTCGGTACCCGGAGGGGATAGGGCGGAATCTTCCGCCGCCGGGGTTTCCGTTGTTTTTGTCATAAAGGGAATCCGCAAAAAGCCCACCCCCAAAGCGAACATAATCACAATAAGACCGCTCAGGAAGCAAAAAAAGAATAACTGTCCCTTGCTGTATAGTTTCATCGGATTACCTCCCTTTTTACTATACTCCAAAAGGCATCTTATAACAATCCGGTTTATGCCTGTTCGGGGTAATAACCGGTATGTACCGAAGTTATACCAAAAAGTCACAATCGGCAACATTAATGCCATTTTCAAGGCTGTACAATTACTGGTTTCAATTTATACTGGTTCTGTTGCTATTTATCGGAAACAACGGACCTGAAAATGATTAGTAAACTTATTGTTGATGAATTAGGGTATGGGTACATTATTTGTCCCAGAAAATGGGGAATGAAAGACGAAATTGCTTCATTTCACCGGTTTTATTATATCTTGGGCGGTAATGCCCATTATCTGAGCGCGACCCAGGACACCGATCTTCTGGCCGGCAATCTCTATATACTACCGACTTTTTCTTCGTATACCTTATGGCATGATCCGAAGGATCCCTTGGAAGTTATCTATTTTCATATCGAAATCGCGCCGGATATTACGGATGATTTATTGCGGATCCCCATCAATCAAAATACCCTCGAACTATCTCTGCTCCATACTATGCGGTATTTCAGTGATATTGGGGACGTTCAAAACCTGGATGAACTTTGCGGAATATTGGTTCGATATATAGCGGCTGTATATTGTCCGACCATAGTATATGATTCTCGTCTGGTAAGAGTAATTCGTTATATTACCCAGCATACAACGGAACATATTACTGTTGAAAATTTGGCACAGATAGCCTGTATGGAACGGGCGTATTTTACCCGATTATTTAAAAAACATTATAAGACCACCCCCATGAAATATGTAACCCAGAAAAAAATGGCGATAGCGGCAAAAGAATTATTGTCCGGCGCCATTATAGCGGACGTATCCCAAATGATCTCTTATGAGGATGAAAAAGCCTTTTCCCGGGTATTTAAAAGGGTGTATGGCTGTTCCCCTTCGGAATATTGTAAAAGTCATAATCGGCAACCTTAAAGACATATTTGAAACTGTACAAATACCAGGACTAATTTATAATGATACCTGTATTGGATAGAAAATATGGGGGTATTATAAGGCGCTTTGAAAAAGGCTTTATGATAAAATTACGAGGTCTTGCCAGGTGATTATGGCCGTAGGCCGTATAAATATTTTTTGGAGGAAGAGAGGAAAATATGAAAAAGCGCATTTTTTTGACGGTGATCATCGTCCTTAGTGTGGGTGTTTCAATGGCTTTTGCCGGTGGTGGAAAGCAGTCGGGGGGCGGTACTTTTACTATTGGCTATGCGTCAAAATCGTCGACCACCCCCTTCTGGGTACAACTCAATGCATCGATCCAGTCCGCAGCCAAAGAATTGCAAGTTACGGTCAGGGAACTCGGACCCGCCAAGGAAAACGATGCGGCCGGTCAGATCTCCGTTATCGAGGACTTCTTTACCCAAGATGTTGACGCCCTCATCGTTGCCCCCTGCGATGATGTCGGTGTAGGTCCGGCGGTCAAAAAATTCATGGATGCCGGCAAGCCGGTCATCGCCATTGATAACGGTGTTACCGGGGTTCCCATCACCGCCACGGTTTCCACCAACAATTTGGTCTCTGCGGGAGCTGCGGCCCAATACATCGCGGAAAAACTGGGGGCCAATGCCAAGGTGGTCACCGTTGACGGCATCGTCGCCCAGGGTACCGGTAAAGACCGTAAGGAAGGTTTCGTCAACGCCCTCAAGACGGCCAACGCCAATGCAAAGGTAGTCAACTCCATCGCCGCCGACTGGGTGGATGATACGGCACTGCGGGGTATCGAAGATCTCCTGAACGGCAAGGTGGATTTTAATGCCGTATTCGCGGCATGGGATGGCGGCGCCCTGGCGGCTTACCAGGCTCTGAAGCAGGCCGGCCGGTCGGACATCATAGTCGTAGGGCACGATGCATACGAAGCGGCCTGCGACCTCATGATCGCCAAAGATCCCATTTTCAAGGCTTCGGTGGCCCAGAATCCCGTCAACATGGGAAGATTGGCGGTGCAGGCCACGGTTGATGCCTTGAACGGTAAGACCGTTCAGAAGACTATCGATTCCGGTTACGAGATGGTAACCGGCGACAATGCCCAGGCCTATAAAGATACTAACTACAAGTAACAATTCCGGACAGCCCGTGTCCCGTCTTTTTGGGTGTATGATGCGGGCTGTTCAGATTATTATGGTATAACATATTGGAAAACGACATTATCCTTGAGATGCGGGATATTACGAAACGGTTTCCCGGTGTGCTGGCCCTGAATAAGACCAGGCTGACCCTCCGGAAGGGAAAAGTCCACGTACTCCTGGGTGAAAACGGAGCGGGAAAGTCAACGCTTATCAAAACCATCACCGGCGCCTATGTGCCCGACGAGGGCGAGATCCTTCTGGAAGGTAAACCGGTTAAACTGGATAGTCCTATCCATGCCCGGCAATTAGGAATCTCCGCGGTCTACCAGGAATTCAATCTGATAAATGATCTGGATGTAGCAAAAAATATCTTCCTTGGCAGAGAACTAATGACCGGCGGGTCCTTTGTGATGAACAGCCGCGCTATGTACCGCAAAAGCGCGGAATACCTGGATCGGATAGGAGCGAAGATCGATCCTCATACGGTGGTACGAAATCTGGGGGTCGCCGCCCAGCAGATGGTGGAGATCACCAAGGCCATTTCCACGGAGTGCAAGATCCTCATTTTGGATGAACCCACGGCGGTGCTGACCGGACAAGAGATAGACCGGCTTTTTGAAGCGGTGAAGATCCTCAAGTCCCGGGGCGTAGCCATTGTGTTTATCAGCCACCGCCTTGAGGAGATAGGACGTATCGGCGACGAAGTTACGGTCATGCGGGACGGCGCCTATATCAATACCTTGCCCATCAATGACGACAAAATCGATATTGACCTTCTGGTCAAATTGATGGTGGGCCGTGAAATCATCGATAAATTCCCCAAGGAAGAAGTTCCCATTGGGGAAGAGATCCTCAAGGTCGAGGATCTTTCCCGCAAAGGGACGCTCAAAAATATCAATCTAACCCTCCATGCGGGGGAGATCCTCGGTATCGGCGGCCTCGTGGGCGCGGGGCGTACCGAGATGGTAAAGGCCATCTTCGGTATCGACAAGGTGGATTCAAAGAAGCTGACGGTCTTCGGGAAAAAGGTGTCCATACGCCAGCCCAAGGACGCTATTAGGCTGGGCATAGGTCTTGCCCCGGAAGACCGCAAGGTCGAAGGACTTAACCTCGTTATGAGCGTGATGAACAACATCATAATGGCCAGCGCCGACAGGATGAGCCGTTTTGGAATTATCAGTAAGAAGCGCCGGGTTTCCGTACCCGAAACGCTGGTGAAGAAACTGCGTATTGTGACGCCCTCAATACATCAGTATGTTCAGAACCTTTCCGGAGGAAATCAGCAAAAAGTTGTCCTGGCCAAGTGGCTCGCCGTAGGGAGCCGTATCGTCATATTCGACGAGCCGACCAGGGGCATAGACGTGGGGGCCAAAGTCGAGGTTTATCAGCTCATGAACAACATGGTTAGGGAAGGAGCGGGGATCATCATGATCTCTTCCGAACTGCCCGAGCTTATTGCCATGTCCGACCGTATCCTGGTGATGCATGAAGGCCAAATCACCGGGGAACTTTTACGACAGGAAGCGACCCAGGAAAAAATACTGCGCCTCGCGGCGGGAGGAATATAATGTTTTCAAAGAAGAAAGTGCAAACCTTTATCGGCAATAATTCAAGCCAACTTACCGCGGCCACGGCGCTGCTCCTCCTGATTATTATCCTGGGCATTGTGTCTAAAAATTTCTTCTCGACAAAAAATCTTATCAATATTTGCCTTCAGGCGTCGATTATCGGCGTTCTGGCCATCTGCGAAACCTTCGTTATTATCTCCGGCGGCATCGACCTGTCGGTGGGCGCCGTGGTTGCCCTTTCCTCGTCCATGATGGGGCAGTTTGTGGTTAAGCTGGGTTTCCCCGGTATGGCGGGGATCTTCATTTGTCTGGGTTTTGGCCTCATAGCGGGACTAATGAACGGGCTCCTGGTCTCTCTTATCAATATGCCGCCCTTCGTGGTGACTTTGGGTACCATGACTATCTTCAGAGGTCTTGCCTATGAGTGGACCAATGCGGCGGCCATCTACGGCCTTCCCGACAGCATCAATTTTCTGGGTCAGAAATACCTTGGCATAGTGCCGGTGGCGGTCCTGGCGGTTCTGGGGCTTTACATTCTGTCGTGGTTCCTGTTTAAACACACCAGGTTCGGGCTGTACACCTATTCCATAGGGGGGAACGTGATGGCGGCCCGGCTTTCGGGGATCAACGTGAAGCTCGTTAAATGCGCCATCTACACCCTGAGCGGACTCCTCTGCGGCGTGGCGGGGATCATCATCGCCGGGAGGATGAATGGTACCACCGCCCTGGTGGCCAGCGGTTCCGAAACCGACGCCATTGCCGCCGCCGCCATCGGGGGCATCTCCATGGCCGGAGGCCGGGGCAATATCTGGGGTACCCTTATCGGGGTCCTGGTAATGCAGTGTATCCGCAACGGCATGAATCTGCTGGGGGTTTCCTCATACTATCAGATGGTTATCATCGGCCTCGTTATCATCATCGCCGTCGGTATAGATTGTATCCGTCAGCTTCGAAGCGCATAATGGTTTGTACCGGGGTGTTAATCTTGTTCGTGAATTAACGGCTCCCGGGGTCATGCCAAAAAGTCATAATCGGTAACTTTAAAGATATATTTGGAACTGTACAAAAACAGAAGACAATTTATATTTTATACAGTATTTGTAGGATTTTAAGAGATACCCTGTATTAATGCGGGAGGAGTATGATGGCAGTAAAACTTGAACCTTCAGAACGGATTGTCCGGCTTACGAAGCGGAGTACCGATTTAGCTGTTTCGGGGCGGAGAAATCTTTATGCGGATAACGCGGAATTTCTGGTTTACCACTGGTCGGGCCACTCCGCCGCTTTTTCACCCGCCACCGGTGAAATGGCGGTCAGCGCATCCCAGCGGATAAATATTGGAGACCATAATTGCCGGGTTGATGTGGGGGGAGATTTCCCCTTTGCGGCTCAAATGCCCTCAAAACTCGAAGGGTTTGAATATAGCGCCCTGAATTGGGCCAAGGATTACGCCTTCTTTTTGGATCATAGCCCGGCTGAAGTGTACCCTGACGAAACCATTGTCGGCGAGTTTCACTGGCAGTTGGACGAAGCCAGACTGTACAAGTACCCGGACGTAGTATATGAACTGGGCGAGAAGCTGCGCCAGGTAGGGGCCGGCGGCATGAGTTTGGCCCATACCTGTCCGGATCTTTCCATCGGACTAAAACTCGGCTGGACAGGGCTTTTGGACAAGGTACGGAAAAGCAAGGAGACCCAGGCCGGATACGGCGCGAAGCGGCGGGCGGATTATCTTTCCGCCCAGGAACTGGTGGTGGGGGCAATTATTCGTTTTGTCGCCCGTCATGCGGATAAAGCGCTGGCTTTGGCCCAAAATGAAAAGGACGGGGAACGCAAGGCCCGGTTTGAGCGGGTCGCGGCCAACTGCAGGGCCCTCAGCGAAGGCGCTCCCCAGACCTTTGAACAGGCGGTACAGTGGATCTATTTTTTTCAAGTAGTGGAGCGTCTTAACGGGCACGGAAACGGTTACGGCAGGCTCGATCTTCTTTTGGACGAATTTTATCGCCGGGACACTGAGAAGGGAATCCTTTCCAAAACCGAAGCCAGAGAATTAATCGCCGAAATGTATCTTAAATACGGCGGCAATTATTTTGCCTTCGGAGGCCGCTTAAAGGATGGGACCGACGCGACTAACGAAGTAAGCTGGATAGGTATAGAAGCCTATGATATTACCGGCGGGTACAACCATTTGGGACTTATGTGGCATCCGGACATGGATAAGGATTTTTATGCCTATGGATGCGAGGTGGTGGCCCGGCACGGCAGCGGAACGCCGACCCTGGTTAATTACGATATACTTCGAGATAGCGAACTCTATTCGGGATACAGCTATGATGACGCCTGGAATGTCGCATACAGTGGCTGCCAATGGTACTGCGCCGTGGGTTCGGAATATTCGGATCATGACATGAACTGTCTGGTATTGACCAAATCTCTCGATATGGCGGTTGAAGAAGGAATCAAAAACAACATCACCAAATTTGAGGAACTGTGGGAATTGTATGACCGGCACCTGGAAAAGACCATAGATATGCTGGTTGAATTCAAAAACAAGGTATATGAATGGCAGGATCGGGTTTGGCCGGAAATGGTTACGTCCCTGTGTATGCACGGCCCCATTGAGAAGGGTTGTGATGTTACCAGTCCGAGGGGAGTTAATAATACCTATACATCGGTGAATGTTCTGGGAGTCCCCAACGTTGTTGACGGTCTCCAGGCGCTGAAGGAAGTAGTGTTTGACCGGAAACTGTATAACCTCAGAGAAGTCCGGGAAGCCCGGCTTAACGATTGGCAGGGAGCGGAGGAAATGCGGCAGTTTCTGCTAAACGCCCAAAAATTCGGCAATGATCTTGATGAAGTCGACGCCCTATACGCCCGGGTCGCCAACCGGATTGTGGATATAATGGAACTGAAACGAAATATAAAGGGAGGACATTTCAGACCTTCCCTTTTTCAGTATATGGGCCACACCTATGCGGGACAGCTGCAGGGGGCCACCTATGACGGACGCTTTGCCGCCGAACCCTTTGCCCATGGCTGTAATCCCATGCACGGAAGAAATACCGAAGGGATTACCGCAACGGCGAATTCCCTGTGTAAAGTCGATTTCAGGCGTTTCCAGGGAGGTTCCCTGCAGATTGAGCTGCAGCCAAAATTTTTTGATGGAAAAGAAAATCCCAGAGAATTTGTCTACCGCTTTTCTACCGCCTTTATGGGTCAGGGCGGGGTACAGATAAATCTTAACATCATCGATCTGAAAAAGCTTAAAGCCGCCATGGAGGATCCGGTAAATCCGGTACATAAGGGCTTGGTTGTCAAAGTTACCGGTTATTCCGCCCATTTTTGCGTCATGGATCGCAAATTTCAGGAAGAGTTCGTTGCCCGGGTTAATTATGAAGCCATATAACCATGGAAGCCCTGATCTTTGATACACACCGGGGGACAAGTCATGACGGAGAAGGCTTGCGGACAACTTTTTTCTTTCAGGGTTGTCCTCTCCAGTGCAGGTGGTGTCATAATCCGGAGGGAATTCCCTCTAAACCCTATATAAAATGGGAGGCGCGGAAATGTATAGGCTGCCATACCTGCATTAAGGTATGTCCCCGGAACATTCTGGGGTTTACGGAAACAGGCCTCGGTATTGACCGGGCCCGTTGCACCCGCTGTGGTATATGTACCAAACGATGTCCTTCAAAGGCCCTGCAAATTTCGGCCCGGGCATGGACGATTGATGAACTGGTAGGATATGCTTTAAAGGACAAACATTTTTACGATTCCTTTAATGGCGGTGTTACCTTCAGCGGCGGGGAAGCGGCGTTACAGGGGCCTTTTATTCTCGAAGCGGCTGAACGGCTTCATGCTATCGGCATCAACGTTGCCCTGGATACCTCGGGATATTGTACACCGGAACTTTTTGAATCAATATTTTTGCCCTTCGATTGTATACTGTTCGATTTGAAGATTGCCGATAAGGATCTGCATAAAAAATTTACCGGCGCCGGAAATGAATTTATATTGCAGAATCTTGCTTGTATAGCCCAAAAAAAAAGAAACAGTGAATACACCGGGGAAGTATGGATTCGTACTCCGGTCATACCCTCTGCCACGGATTCGGAAGAAAATATTCTGTCCCTCGCGAATATCGTAGATACTTACCGGGATGTGATCAACCGGTGGGAGCTGTGCGCCTTCAATAATATGTGTAAAAGCAAGTACCGGAGCCTGGGTATAGCGTGGGAATATATGGAAACGGATTTGCTTCCACAGGCCCGGATGCAAAGATTGTTCCAGATCACAAAAAAAGTGCTCGAAGAAAAGGTTCCTGTAGTATGTACCGGACTGACCGCGAAGGCTCATGATTCGTAGGCGAGGCCAGTGTACCGGTCAGAACCTGGCAAAAGCATCCGTCCGCCGGGGCTCCGGCTCCCGCGGGCCTTCAAATTTACCCGGCGCCCTTACGCAAAGAGCCCCCGGAAAAAGAGCCGGATGGTATCCCAGAGGCGCTTGAAAAAGCCCCCCTGTTCTATTTCCGAGGCGGCGGCGAGGGGGATACGCCGGAGTTCCCCGGTCTTGTCGTAAAGGATAAGCTCTCCCAGGGGGGCGCCGGCCGCTATGGGGGCGATCACCGGGTCTTGTAGCTCGATTTCCCAGTGGAGCCCCTCTCCCTGGTCAACCAGGGCGGTACATTCCAGAACCTCGGCGGGGTATAGTTCCAGGGAGTTTTCTTTGCCCTTCCAGACCCGGGCCGGGGGAATGACCGGAGAAGGGGGTCGCAGGGTTTTGTAGTGGGTAAAGGCCCAGGTGAGGAGGCTTTCCCCGTCGGTGTTCCGGATCCGGTCTCCGCCGTATGCGGCGGGGGCCCCCAGGATCACCGCGATAAAACGGGTTCCCCTCCGTTCCGCGGTCAGGGCGATATGGTAACCCGCCTCGTCGATGTACCCTGTTTTAAGGCCGTCCACCCCTTCGACCCGGTCCAGCAGGGCATTGTGGTTACGCTGGATTATGGTATTGGGCCGGTCCCGGAAGGACTCCCCCACATTGGTCGGTTTTGGGTAGGCAAATTCCCGTACCGAATGGAGTTCCGCCAGGGTTTCCGGGTGCATCCGGAGGTATTCCCGGCAGAACAGGGCAAATTCCCGGGCGGTGGTGATGTTGTATTCGGATATCCCCGAAGGTTCGGTAAAACGGGTTTTTGTCAGCCCCAGAAGAAGCGCCTCCCGGTTCATCTCCCGGATAAATTCTTCCACCGAGGGAAAAAAGAGGAGGGCCGCCGCCACGGCGGCATCGTTCCCCGAAGGGACCGCCAGCCCCAGGAGCAGATCCCGGATGCTTGCCCGCTGTCCCGGCCCGATAAACATAAGGCTTGACCGGGGGGGCTGGTTCACGGCCCAGCTTTCCCGGGGCAGCTCCCGGACCTCCTCCAGGGAGATCCCCCGGGCGGCGGCCTCCCGCAGGACCAGGTGGATGGTCATCAGTTTGGTAAGGGACGCGGGGGGAATCTCCTCGTCCCCGTTTTTCGCGTAGAGGACGGTTCCTGTCAAGGCGTCCAATACCACCGCGGCCCGGGAGCCGATATCCGGGGCGTCCAGGGCGGGATCCAGGGCCCCCGCCATAAAGGGGGTAAAGAACAGGCATAGAAAACAGAGGTGGGCGCTTTTTTTTGCCCGGTAACGGAGTATAGCTAAAGTTGGAAATTTGATCAAATAACCCTCCCTTTATTACTCAATATAGTATATATTTTAAGTATCTTGTATAGAGGAGTGGCTATGACCCCTATCTGTCTGCATAACGGGACGGTGATGACCGGTTTTGCCGTTATGGAACAAACCGCGGTGTTAGTCGAAGATGGTTTGGTGGCGGATGTTTTTTCAAAAAAACGGTTTGAACAAAAACATTTTGGCCCGGATGTCAAAGTTATTGATGCAAACGGCGCCTATATAGCCCCCGGCTTTATCGATACCCATATCCACGGTTTTGGCGGGTACGGAACCGAAGACGCCTCCGCCGAATCGGTACTAGAAATGTCCCACATGCTCATCCAATACGGGGTAACCGCCTTTAATCCCACCCTCTATCCCGCCGAGCCGGGGGCCCTGGTGGAGGCGGTTTCCCGGATTGCCTCCGCCATAGGCAGGGAAAACGGGGCCCGGATCATGGGACTGCATTTGGAAGGCCCCTTTCTTTCGCCGGATCGGCTGGGGGTTCAACGGCCGGAAACCCTTAAGCAGGTGGATCTTTCCTTTATGGAACAACTCTGGGAAGCCTCCGGGGGGCATATCGTTAATATGACGGTAGCCCCGGAAATTAAGGGGATGCGGGAACTGGCCCTTTTTTGTATCAAAAAAGGAATCGTCCTCCAGGCGGGACATACCGACGCCAAATATGAAAACATGGTGGAGGGTATGCAGGCGGGGATCCTCCATTCTACCCATCTGTTTAACGCCATGAGTAAACTGGATCACCATAATCCCAACGCCGTGGGGGCTATCCTCATCCATCCCGAAATGTCCTGTGAAATTATCGCCGACGGTTATCATGTGCATCCGGATCTTTTCAAGCTGCTTCTGCGGGATAAACCCATTGATAAGATCGTGCTGGTCACCGACGGACTTAAACCAACTGAACAGGAGCGGGGGCCCTTCTACGCCAACGGAGAAGAGGTGGTTTTTCACGACGGGGTTTTTCACCGGAAGATGGATGACGTGATTGCCGGCTCCGCCCTTACCATGATCCAGGGGATAAAAAACCTGGTCTCCTTTGGGTTCAGTCTGGAAGACGCGGTACGGACCGCCGGTTCCAATCCCGCCCAGGTGATGCGGTATGCCCGCAAGGGTTTGATTATCCCGGGGCAGGATGCGGATTTGGTTGTTTTTGACCGGCATTTTAATGTTTTGGCATCCCTGGTCGGAGGGGTCATTAAAAAAAACATCATATAGGCCGGTTTCAAAACTCAGCTTGGCTTTGAGACAGCCGCTTATAATAAGGAGATACTATGCGTTTGATTATTCAGAAGAATTATGAGGCGGCAAGCCGTTGGGGGGCGGCGTATATTGCCAAACGGATCAAGGAATTTGCTCCCCGCCCGGATAAGCCCTTTGTTTTGGGCCTTCCCACCGGGTCCAGCCCCCTGGGTATCTATAAGGAGTTGATCCGGCTCCACCGGGAGGAAGGGCTATCCTTTGCTCGGGTGGTCACCTTCAATATGGATGAATATGTGGGCTTGGACGATAGCCATCCCCAGAGTTACCACCGGTTTATGTGGGATAATTTTTTCAGCCACATTGATATCCCCCGCTCCCATGTCCATATCCTCAACGGTATGGCCCCGGATTTGACCGGGGAATGTAATGCCTACGAGGAAGCGATTGCCTCCTTTGGGGGGATAGAACTTTTCCTGGGGGGGATGGGCGCGGATGGGCATATCGCCTTTAACGAACCCGGCTCCTCCCTGCGCTCCCGGACCCGGATCAAGACCCTTACCCGGGACACCAAGATCGCCAATGCCCGCTTTTTTGAGGGGGACCTCAACCGGGTACCCTCCCTGGCCCTGACCGTGGGGGTCGGTACCGTGATGGACGCCCGGGAGGTATTGATCATCGTCAACGGTCATCACAAGGCCCGGGCCCTCCAGGCCGCTGTCGAAGGGGGCATAAACCATATATGGACCCTTTCCTGCCTCCAGATGCATCCCCGGGCGATCATCCTCTGCGACGAAGATGCCACCGACGAGTTAAAGGTCGGGACGGTCCGGTATTTTAAGGATATTGAAGGGCTCTAATACCATGTAACATCTAAAATTTATATATATTTTATCACCGGATAAAAGTGGACTTTACCCCATTAGGTAGACACCATGAAACGATTCTCTCTGTACGAAGATGACCGTTGTTTTTTTTAGGATTTCATTCGCCTCCCACTCAGAATAATTTATATATGTTGGCCCCAGCCCCTGCTCCCTTTATTTTTACCCCCCCTTGTGGTATACTTTGAATATGCCCATACGCTATAACCCTGAAGCCAGGGAATTCCATCTATACAATGACTCCTTTAGTTATATAATAAAGGTTCTTGAAAACGGGTATATCGGGCAGGTATACTGCGGGGCTCCCCTTAACCCCTCCCGGACCTATCCCCTCTTATCCCCGGTGCCTTTTCATGGGTTTTCAAATAATTTTCGAAGCACCCCGCGGTTTGAGTATCCCCTTTACGGTAACGGGGACTATAAATATCCTGCCTTTGCGGCGGTATTTGAAAACGGTTCTTCGGTGATTGAGCCGGAATACGCGGCCTATCAGATCAGTATAGGAAAACCGGGGATCCCCGGACTGCCCTCGACCTATATTGAGGATGAGGAAGAGGCCTGTACCCTGGAGCTTGAGCTGTTCGATGCCCCCTCGGGGGTCCGCCTTATCCTGTATTATTCTATTTTTACTTTTTTTAATTGTTTGGCCCGGCATGTCCGGATCATCAATGGGGGAAAGCGGCGGATCACCCTCAAAAATGTTATGAGCCTCAACCTGGATCTTCCTGATTCGGACTGGAACCTGGTTACCCTGACCGGGGCCTGGGCCCGGGAGTTTCAGGCTACCTGCCGTCCCCTGGCGCCGGGTCTTCAGGAAATAAGCAGCCTGCGGGGTATATCCGGCCACGAACAGAACCCCTTCCTCCTCCTAAAGCGGCCCGGCACCGACGAGTTTCAGGGGGAAGCCCTGGGCCTCAGCCTGTTATATTCGGGCAATTTTCTGGCCTCCGCCGAGGTTGATTCCTATGATCTTACCCGGCTGAGGATGGGGATCAACCCTGAGACCTTTTCCTGGGAGCTGGCCCCCGGGGAGTTTTTCGATACCCCGGAAGCAATTCTGGCCTATTCTGCTGGGGGGATAAACCGGCTCTCCCAGGATTACCACCGCTTGTACCGTACCCGGCTTGCCCGGGGGACCTGGCGGGATAAGGAGCGGCCGATACTCCTCAATAATTGGGAAGCTACCTATTTTGATTTTACCGAAAAGAAGCTCCTGGAGATGGCGGATACCGCCGTTTCCTTGGGGATAGAGCTTTTTGTGTTGGATGACGGCTGGTTCGGGTCCCGGGATGATGATACCACCTCCCTGGGGGACTGGGTCCCCCATACCCGAAAGCTCCCCGGGGGTATTTCCTCCCTGGCCAAAGCCATAACCGGGAAGGGGCTTGCCTTCGGCCTTTGGATTGAACCGGAAATGGTCAGCCCCAAAAGCCGGCTTTTTGAAATCCACCCCGACTGGGCGGTGGGGGTCCCCAACCGCCCCAGAACCGAGGAGCGTCAGCAATACGTGTTGGATATGTCCCGGAAAGAAATTGTGGACCATCTTTTTTCCGTTTTGTCCCAGCTTATTAGTTCCGCCCCGATTTCCTATATCAAGTGGGACATGAACCGTTCGTTAACCGAACCCTGGAGTCCGTCCCTGCTCCCCCATCGACAGGGGGAATTTTTCCACCGTTATTGTTTGGGGGTATACGACCTCTATAACCGGCTTACCGGGGCGTTTCCCCACATTCTCTTCGAGTCCTGTGCCGGCGGCGGGGGACGGTTTGACCCGGGGCTCCTTGCCTTTGCCCCCCAGGGCTGGTTAAGCGACGATACCGACGCCCTGGAACGGCTTACCATCCAGGCGGGGGCTTCCCTCTGTTATCCTCTGAGCGCCCTGGGGGCCCATGTTTCGGCGGTCCCCAACCATCAGACCGGACGGCAAAGTTCCCTGGCCTTCCGGGCCATGACGGCCTTTTTCGGGGTGTTGGGGTTTGAGCAGGATCCCACCAAACTTCATTCCGACGAAAAAAAGAAAATCGCGGAACATATCAAATTCTATAAGGCCCATCGGGCCCTATTTCAACAGGGATGTTTCTCACGGCTCCTGAGCCCCGCCGGGGCCTCCTATGCGGCCTGGATGGTAAGTTCCGGGGACCAGGCCGTAGTGGGGTTTTATAAGCTCCTGTCCCGGCCAAACCCGAAACCGGTAATCCTCCGCCTGCGAGACCTGGACCCTGCCGCGGTATACGAAGTTTCGGTCTGGGAAGCGGGGGGCTTTGATCCCGGGGACCGGGAGGGTAATTGCGGCTTCCGGGGCGGGGATGAACTCATGCGGGGGGGGCTCCTGCTCAATGCTCCCGGACTTGATCACCCCATGACCGGGGATTTTTTTGCGGAATTGTTCCTTTTGCGCCGGCAGGAGCCCCGGGTTACCGGTGAAATCGCTTAATCCACGGTTACGGTTTCAGAACTAAAATTTTAGAACCGAAATTATATAGAATAAAATAGAATTTCTTGGTATATTTATAGGAAAGGTAGGAAAATTTATTTTGAAAATACCTTACTAAAATGGAGAGAAATTATGCCAGATAAAAAACGAATTTATATGGATTATAACGCGACCACCCCTTTGAGACCGGAGGTCAAGGCCGCTATGATAGAGGATCTTGAGATTTTTGGAAACGCCTCAAGTATGCACGCCGCGGGACGGCTGGCCCATGGCAGGGTTGAAGAGGCCCGGAACGCCGTGGCCCGCCTTTTTGGGGCAAGTCCCCGGGAGATCATCTTTACTTCCGGGGGTTCCGAATCAAATAACACGATCTTCCAGACCATACGGCGCCTGGGATCCGATGCGTCGGGTAAGGTTCTCCCCTCGGGTCGAACCGAAATTATTACCACCGCCATTGAGCATCCCTGTGTGCTTAATTCCGCGGCCTTTTTACAGTCCCTGGGGTTTAGGGTGACTTTTTTACCCGTGGATGAATACGGCAAAATTAAGATGGATACCCTGGAGGATGCCTTGGGCGAGCGGACCCTGCTGGTATCGGTGATGATGGCGAATAATGAAATCGGGACCATCCAGGATATTGCCGCCATTTCCAAAAAAGCCAAGGCCGCGGGCGCGTGGATGCATACCGACGCGGTCCAGGCGGTGGGCAAGATCCCCGTAGCGGTGGATGAATTGGGGGTGGATTATCTTACCATGTCGGCCCACAAGATCTACGGGCCCAAGGGCATAGGGGCCTTGTATGTCCGGGATAAGGCCCCCCTCTTTCCGCTTATCCACGGCGGTCACCAGGAAGATGGTTTCCGGGCGGGTACCTACAACAATATCGGCATTTTCGGGCTTGGCAAGGCCGCGGAGTATGCCCTGGCCGACCTGGAGGCCTATGGGAAAACCATAGCGCCCTTGCGGACGCTCCTTCGGGACGGCCTTTTGGAGAAGGTTCCCAACATCAAGATCAACGGACATCCCCGGGATGTTTTACCCAATACCTTAAACGTTTCCTTTCCCGGGGCGGAGGGGGAGTCTATCCTCCTCTCCATGGATATGATGGGGATAGAGGCTTCCACCGGATCCGCCTGCGCTTCCGGAAGCCTAGAGCCGTCCCATGTTCTTATGGCTATTGGGTCAGGACCGGAATGGGCCCACGGTTCTATCCGATTCAGTCTCGGCTGGGGGATTACAGAAGGGGATGTACGCTACACCGTCGATGCCATAGCTCCCATTGTCTCCCGGCTCCGGGCCATTTCATCGGTGCAGGTGTAACAGCCGGCCGAGCAGGAGGGATTTTATGTCCGATTGGTTATATTCAGATACGGTAAAGGATCATTTCACCAACCCCCGGAACGTGCTTTTCGAGGATGAATCCAGCTTTCCCGCGGATGCCCGGGGACAGACGGGGAATATCCGCTGCGGAGACCAGATGCTGATGCTCCTTAAAATTAAGGATGATATCATCACCGATGTGCGGTGGAAAACCTATGGCTGCGCCAGTGCCATCGCTTCCACCAGTATGCTCTCCGAAATCGTCCGGGGGATGCATATACAGGATGCCTATAAAATTAAACCCCAGGATCTGGTGGAAAAATTGGGGGGGCTTCCGGATTACAAGATCCACTGTTCTGTTTTAGGGGATAAGGCCCTGCGGGCGGCCATAGACGATTACCTGGCCAAGACGGGAAGGGCGGGACTCCTCAAAGAAGAGGCCACGGAGATATGCCATTGTTTGGGGATCACCGACAAGGATATCGAAACCGCTTTCAACCAGGGCGCCCGTACTTGGGAAGAACTCCAACAGGCCACGAAAATAGGAACCGCCTGCGGCTCCTGTAAGACCAAAGCCCTGGAGTTGCTCCACGAGTTCACCCATATTTACGGGTTTTAGTAGCCGTATCCCGGTAATTTTACCCTACGCCGGCTTATAGGCGCCGGGCAATTTGTTGCGGTGAACCGCAACAAACTCTGCTAGCGTTCCGCCAGGGTCCCCCCGTCCAGGATCACCAGGGAGCCGTCGTTCCGCTGGGTCAGGATCGAGTCCCCGTTAAAGGTAAGGACCGCGAAGGGGTGAACCATTACCGTTGACCGGGCCTGTAAGACCAGGTCCGTATTAAACCGGGCCAGGTACCGGCCGCCCGGGGCGGAGGCGATGGCGTAGAGGTCATTTCCCCGGATCCAGAGGAGGCTTTCCGGGGAGATATCATCATTTCCCTGCTTGGCCATTTCCAGGGTATCGGGATCGATCTCAATGAGCCGGATAACCGCGGTACCCCGGTTTTCACCGGCCACGGCGATGAATTTGCCTCCCAGGGAGGTAAAGGTCCGGGCGTTTACCGTGTTTAAGGCGGAGGTCTTGATCTCCGCTCCGGAATTAATATCCATCCGGACGATCCGGCCCAGGGGTGAATTGGGGTCGGTCAGCCGTACCCCGACCATACTTTCCCCGGCATCCCGGGGAGGCCGGTCGATAAGTTCCTGCTGATCCTTGGCTATTTCCGTCCTTTCCTGCTGGGCTTCGGCTATTTTCCGGTCGGCAAAATCCTCCGCGGCTTGAACTTCCTGTTGTTTTTCCTCCAGGGCCTCTTCCTGCCGGTCCAGGTCCTGTTCCCGTTCGGCCAGTTGGGTTTCCTGCTGTTCCAGGGCCTCTTCCCGCCGGGCTAGTTGCTCCTCGGTTCTCCGGGTTTCCTCCGGGGTAGTCCTGCCTTCGGCTTCTGCCTGCCGGGCTTGCTGCCGTTCCTCGGCTATCTCCGTCCGTTCTTGGGCAACCTCGGTCCGGCCCTGGGCAATTTCGGTCCGCTCCTGGGCGATCCGCTCTTCCTCCTCGGCGATGGCCTCCCGCTGGAGGGACGCCTGTTGCTCCGCTTCGCCGGCTTCCCGTTCCTTCAGATCCACCATTTCCTTCCGTTGTTCTATACCCCGCTCTTCATCCCGGCGGAATTCTTCCACAACCTCCGGGGAACTCAGGATGGTGGTATCCAGGGCGCTTAAACTGCCGGGAACCCCCGTTCCCAGGGGTATGAGCATGAGGGTTTGACCGGGCCATTCATCGAAACGGATGGAGATCCCCGCCTTTTCGGGACTTAAATTATCCATAACCGGATTTTTATAACGATTACCGAAATAATCCCAATTCCCCCGGAATACTGCATTATAGATGGTTACATATTCGGCCAAAAGGGCCGCGTCCTGGGGAGTATATTCATAGGCAAGCTCCAGATAACCCTGGATGATAAGCCTGAGATTACGGATATGATCGACCCCCACGTCAATTCCCAGACCGAATATATCCGCGTCGAGTTTGTCCCCGTCCTGGGGGGATATGGAATGGATGACAAAATAACGTCCCGCGGAACCGGCCCGGTCCGCCCCACCCCGGATGGCCGTCCCCAGGGGGATTCCAATGCCCCGGATCTGTTCCAGGGTATCGATCTGTCCCTGGGGCCCTTCGTAATTGATAAACTCTACCGGGGCAAGATTTTTTTCCAATTCTTCCCGGTTTACCGCCGATTCCTGGGCATTAAGCCGCAAAAGAGGGCTTAAACAAAAGAGGGCCAAAACCAGGGGGTATAAAAGGTTCTTTATATTTTTCATAATCCTTGCTCCAATTATAGAGGCTCTTTCAAAATTAACCGAGTTTTGAAAAAAACGCAAGGGAACCGCGTAAACCGCATGGTGAAATTTGGTCGCTGCTGCTTAACGGCTCAACGATCGTAGTTCCTTTTTAGCCTGATCCCGTACTTTCGGCGGATAGCCGCTGCCCGTAAGGGTTGTCAGAATCTTTACCCCCCCGTTACTGAGGGGCGGGCCGGAAAAACGGCAGAGGGCTCCGGTGGCCGCGGCTATGGCCGTCAAAATCCGCTCATCCTCCCCGGGGGTATTCGGCCGCAGCATGGCAGAAAACATCTCCAGGGCGATACCGTCGGGATCAAGCCCGATACGGCCTATGGCTTCCGCGGCGGCTGTTTTAACCAGCGGTTCCTGTTCGTAATATAAAAGGATTGAAAGAAAGGGGATGGTTTCCCAAGAGCCGATATAGCCCAGCAGCCGGATCCCTTCGATCCGGTGGCGGACATGGACCGGGGGCCGGGCGGCGGATACCCCGGGGGTATGGATAAAGCTCCCGGCCAGTTCCATTAAATAGCCGGTATAGTCCGCTTCGTTTTCCCCAAGGCGGCCCGCGAAAATATCCTCCCGGATCCGTTCCAATCGGTGGTCAATATCCCCGTCCCCAAACCGGAAGGTATAATCCGCCCAGGATAAGAGGGGCGGCTTGCCCAAGCCGTAACTGCCCTCCGGGGCGGGGCCGTAGAGGGATCTCGGCAAGGACCTGGTCCTATGCTCGGTCCGGTAGGCATAGAGGATCCAGTCCTCCCCGCCGGCAAAGAGGATGCCCTCATCGCTGAAGGCGGGAAGCGCCGCCGTCCCCGCCAGATCCAGTATCCACAGCCGCCGGCCGTCTTCGGTAAACCCCGATGCTCCGCTTCGGGAGAGTACATAGATCCCCCGTTCATCAAAAAGCATTAACACTTCTTCCCCGGCATCCTTGGTTTTCCCGGCCCTGAGGTGGCTTTCCCCGGTCCAGAGGAGCCGGCCGTCGGAACCGGAGAGGAGCAGCACCCTGCCGTCCTTCAGGGTAAGGGCCACCAGGTTATTCCGGCTCACCGCGGCCAGGGGGGGGGCGGGCAGATCGGGAAAGACCGCGGATGTCAGGGTCTGAGTTCCATTCGGCTCCCGGCTTATCCTGTCCACGGTGCCGGTCTGGTAAAATACCAGGGTTGTCCCCCGGTCCTCCGAATCTTTCCCGCTGTTCAGGGGGGTTATTACCGCGGGGACCTCCGGAAGCAGCTGGAAGCGGGTTTTTCCAAAGGGATTTATCGAAAGGAATTCCCCATTTTCCAGAACCATCATCAGCCCTCCCCGGTTATCCGCTTTGGGGGCCAAGGCAATGGGGGCGGGTAGTTTTTTTCGCCACAGGGGATACCCCGAGGCGGTATAGCAGATGAGCCGCTCCCCAAAGGGGATAAAGAGCCGTCCGTCCCAACCGACAAGGACCGGCGCGGAAAGGGGGGCGCCCAGATTCAGCCGCCATAGTTCCCTGCCGACCCGGTTGATAACGATAAAGATCCCATCGGTTCCGCAAATATAGCTGATCCCCTCCCGGGATCTGGTGACATAGGGGGCTAATTTTCCTCCGGCAAAATAATCCCAGAGAAAATCGCCCCCGTAGGTATAGGTTTTCAGGTTTCCCCCATCCAATACCACTACCACCGTTCCCGCCTGAACCGACGGGAGCCCCATGACCATTCCCTCCAGGGCTTCCCGCCAGATAGGGGTGGTATAGGACGGGGGATCCCCTTCGGCCGTTTCCTGGGCATAGACCAGGGGGAGGGCTGCGGCAAGCAGGAAAACCAGACAGCGGTATCGCCGGCACATAGCCTTCACTTTTTGAATACCGCCAAGGTTTCGATATGGGCGGTCTGGGGATAAAAATCATGGAAGCTGAGTTTTTCAAGTCCATATCCTCCGCGGCATAACTCCCGGCTGTCCCTGGCCAATGTGGCGGGATCGCAGGATACATAGGCCAGTACCGGCGGCCCCTCATGGATAAGCCATTGCCGCAGGGTCCCGGAAAGCCCCTGCCGGGGGGGATCTACGATTATGAATCCATAGGGCCCTTTCCCGGGGCTTTTTGCCCCGGTCCCCCGGGTCTTTACCCATTGATCCGCCTTCAGGGGGAAAAAGCGGCAATTCCCGCCGGGCATATTTTCCCGGGCCAGGCTCAGGGCCTGCCGGTTTTCCTCCACCAGATCGATCCGGGAAAAATATTCCCCTAAAAAAACGGCAAAGGTCCCCACCCCGCAGTAAATATCCGCCATGGGAAGGGAGGGATCCGCCCCCCCGGCGGCTTCCAGGAGTTCCGGAATCAGGAGTTCCAGGGCGGTTCCGTTACTTTGGAAAAAAACCCCCGCGTCCATCAGAAGTTCCCTATCCAGCAGTGTTACTTTTCCCCGGGAAGGGCCCCCCTCATATACGAGGGTATTGCCCCGGGCATAAACGGTAAACCGGTCCCTATCCGGAGCTATGGGCAGGGTTCCCTCCGCCAGGACCCGTCGTATCCCCGGGTCCGCGACGGGACAGTCGGCGACGGGGATGAGTTCCCCGCTTTTCCGGGCCTTGAAACCCAGGGGAAACGGCCGCCGGGAACCTGCAGGACTTGGTACGGACCGGGAACGCCGGGACGGAGGAATTGGTTTTATACGATGGAATTGCATACGGTTTCGGTACCCTTCGGGGGCGGAAGGATGGATTGCCGGCTCGGGAAAGGAGGAAAAACTCCCTAAACGGACCAAGGCATCCCGGAGCATCCGGCTTTTTTCCGCTAGCTGAGCTTCATAGGACAGGTGCTGAAGGGAACATCCCCCGCAGCTTCCGTAGAGGGGACAAAAGGGCGTCTTCCTCAACGGGGAAGGTTCAGAGATTTCCAGCAATTCCGCCCATGCCCAGTCCTTGTTCTCTTCGATTATTCGTCCGGTTACCAGATCTCCCGGGGCGGTAAGGTTTATAAAGACGGATTTTCCCCGGTAACGGACTATTCCGGCCCCCCCGGAGACGATCCGTTCCACCGGGGCGGTAAAAATTTCACCCATTCTCATGGAATTTTTATTATACCATTATTGTCAGAACATTAACATAGGGAGTACAATGGAGCCATGGATGAATCGAATACATGGATATCCGGAACCGACGGGGCCCGGCTTTTTGTGCGGCAATGGAAACCGGAAGACCGGCCCCGGGGGGTGGTACATATAGTTCATGGTATGGCGGAACATTCCCTGCGGTACGGGGAACTTGCCCGCCGGCTCTGCGGCGGGGGCTTTGCGGTCTGGGCCGCAGATATGCGGGGCCACGGACAAACCGCGGACCCCGGGGTGAACGGGCCCGGGATCGGGGGGCTTCTGGGGCATTGCGCCGACCGGGATGGGTTTTCCCTGGTGGTATCGGACATTGAGGAGATCCACCGTCATATCGCGGAAGCCTATCCGGACCTTCCCCTGTTTTTGTTAGGCCATTCCTGGGGTTCCTTTATTGCGCAAGCCTATATCGAAAGTTACCGCCGGCCCCTGGGGGGCTGTATCCTTTCCGGTACCCGGGGGCCCGACGGATTAAGAATAGGGATCAGTGCGCCGGTTATGAAAACCCTTGCCTTTTTTTGGGGTGTTCGTAACCGTTCCCTGCTTGCCCGGGCTCTGGCGGACGGGGCCTTTAATAAGCCGTTCCGGCCTAATCGGACCAATTTCGACTGGCTTTCCCGGGATGAAAAGCTCGTGGACGCCTTTGCGGCGGATCCCCTCTGCGGTAAACTCTGTTCGGCTGGATTTTACCGGGATCTGGCGATCGCTTTAAGCCGGATCCATAAACCTAAGGCGATGGAGGGGATCCCCCGGGATCTTTCCATTTATGTTTTTTCCGGCAGCGCCGACCCGGTGGGGGATATGGGTAACAGTCCCACCGCCCTGGTACAAGCCTACCGGTCTATGGGGATAACGGACCTGGAATTTGTGTTGTATCCCGATGCCCGGCATGAACCTTTAAATGAAACTAATCGGGAGGAAGTAATGGAGAACCTCTTGACCTGGCTTTCCCGGCGTTGTTCTCCCCGGATAAACTAATGCGGATCCGATATACCACCGAAAAAAACGGTAAGCTGGTTAAAAAGGCGATAGTATATACCCAGAATGAGCACGGTATCAATTTTGCCGATGTGGATGCCGATGCGGTGTATATTATCGAAAAGCTGCGGACCCATGGGTATGAAACGTATATCGTCGGGGGGGCGGTCCGGGACTTGATGTTGGGTAAAAAGCCTAAGGATTTTGACATCGTCAGCGCCGCCAGCCCGTCCCGGATAAAAAAAACATTCCGTAATGCCCGAATCATTGGCCGAAGGTTTCGTCTGGTCCACGTGTATTTCGGTCCCAAGATCTTCGAGGTTTCCACCTTTCGCTCCCTTAAAGACGGTCCCACCAGCAATACCTTCGGGACCATTGAGGAGGACGTGCTTCGCCGGGATTTCTCTCTGAATGCCCTCTTTTACGATCCCGGAAAACAGGTGGTGGTGGACTATGTGGGGGGGATGAAGGATATACGGAACAAAAGGATCCGCCCCATCATTCCCCTTTCGGTTATTTTTAAGGACGATCCGGTACGGATGATCCGGGCGGTAAAATACGCCGCCACCACCGGATTTAAGCTGTCCCTCTGGATAAAGTGGAAAATTAAAAAACAATCCGCCCTGCTTGCTTCCATACCGTCCTCCCGGTTGACGGAGGAGCTTTTTAAGATCATCCATTCCGCCTCCGCTTTCCGGATCGTGGAAAGCCTCGACTTTTTCGGTCTATATGAATATTTACAGCCCCGGGCTTCCGAAATAATGAAAAAAAACAGTGTTTTCCGCACCCGGTATATGAAGAGTCTGGCCGATCTGACCGGTAACGAATCTACCGGAGACGCCTTGGCCGCCCTTATCAGGGATTACCTGGAAGATTTTGTGGACTGGGACGGGGGCATAATGGAGAATTACCAAAACGCCTTCTTTGGGGCGCGGCAATTTGTACTGCCCATAAATCCCCCCCGGGCGGACCTGGATAACGCGGTACGGATGATCTTTGGGGAACATGGGATAACCATAAAAAAAGCCCGCTTTATTGAGCGGGGAAAAGTCTGGTTCCCCGTGGTTGAAGCTCCGGGGCCCGCGGAAATCCCCGGGGGGGACCCCCCAAAAAAAAGACGCCGCCGCCGCAGGGGGCATGCCAAGGGCGGCTCCGGCGGGGACAGTCCCGGAGAGGGCGGCCTGTTTTAGGGTTTTCCGGGCTTTCAACCGGGGCCCGGAACCCGCCCCGGGGCGGGAAACATCATCGCAAACCGGAAATTAAATTTTCAACCCGTTCCTTATACCGCGGGGGGGATAGCCGGGCGGCTTCCTGCAGGAAGTTTATTGCCTCGGCATTATGCCCCTGGGCCGCCGCGTTGAGTCCCCGGGCGTATTGAACCAGGGCTTGATCCGCTCCGTACTGCAGCGCCGAACGGTAATACCCTTCTGCCCGGTCATACTTTTTTTCCTCATAGGCCAAAAGGCCCAGATAATAATAGGAGGCATAATGGGAAGGCCGTTGATCGATGGCCGTTAAAAACGACTGTTCCGCCCCGATATAATCCTTGGCCTCATAGGCCCGTTGCCCTTCATCGATCAATTCCCTAAAGGTTTTGCGGCCGACCAGGTAGGTTTGGTAATCATTTTGGAGCGTGTTGGCGCCGGTCCAGAGGGTAATCCGCTTCATTACCGTTTCGGAGTTAATCGCCGCCGAAGCCGAATCGGAGAGGAGTATAAAGGATTCAATGAGGGCCCTGAAATAATCCGGATTGCCGCTATTCAAAAGAAAAGAAACCAGCGCCCAGGAAAGCCCTTGAAAATGATCGGGAATTCCCCGAATGTCCGCCAGAAGTATGGATTCCAGGGGAGGGGTGGCTTGCCCCAGGGTTTTAACTTCATCAAGCCAGGACAAATTTTCTTCATAGGTTAATTTGTCCGTGGTACGGTCAAAACCCAGGGTATTAAAATATATGGCAAACCCTTCCTGCATCCAGGCGGGGGGGGAGGGAATAAAGGCCCTAAAAAATTGAATAAAAGCCTGATGGGCCAACATCCAGGGTTCTTCCGGGCTGCCCCGGAGTATTACCAGTTCCCGCCGGTCCGGCTGATTATAATGAAGATACACCGCCCCATCCCTGGTTTTTCCCAGACGGGTGGAGACATAGGCGTTATAGATTTCCCGGTCTTCAAAGGCCCGGACCACGAGGGGGCTCCTGAGTCTTTGCTTGTCAAAGTGGAAAAGCCGGTTGAACTCGTTAAAACGCTGCTCCAATTCCCGGGCCAGGGTATCCGCGTCCGCCCATCCCCGCTGGGAAAAAACCCGATAGTAGCCCCGGACGGCTTCGGCCATTTCCGGGCCGGTCCCTTCCTGGGCATAAAGGGAGCATAAGAGGACCGCGCTCAAAATAACGCCGTGGATAATTTTTTTCATGATACCCTCCTGTGGTACCTTCGGTTATTTTTGGGGAGAGGTACCGGTTTCTACTGTATTATCTTATCGATAATAATATTCACCTCTTCAATAAGTATCCCCGTATATCGTTCGATGTTTTCGATTATATATTGCCGCAGTTCATGGATATTCCCCCCCAGCTGGGTTCCATAGGGAACATCTATGGTAATGACCAGCCAGTATCCGGCATCATCGTCCTTGACGGAAATTTTTTTGATCCGGATATTCTGATTATATTCATCCACACAGTGGATAACCATCTGGCTTAAGGCCGCCTCGGAAATAATCACCTTCCCCCGTTTGGAGTATTCCGGTCGTACCACGGATTTTTCATGGACCTTGGGGGTGGGACCGATGGCGTCGGGCCCGTTTTTCCGTTTAAAGATCTTGATGGCGTCATAAAAAATATTGGGATAGTTCCGCTTAATTTCGATGGAGGGAACGGGAATAACGTGTTTTCCCTCGACTTTTCGGGTTCTGATGGCCCGTTCGATTTCCTCCTGGGAGGCGATATCCTCAATTTTGATAATTTTGCTCGGCGGAGGGAGCTGTAAACGGGAGGCGATTTTAATTACCATCTTTTCCGAAGTTCCCAGGACAAGGACCTTTTTGAATTTTTCATTTTGAAGCCGCCGGGCAACCTCATCCCGCCGGGATTTTTCATCAAAGAGGGCGACCTTAACCGCCGCCATAAAGGTTTTTTCTTTTTTTGCCGAGTGGCCCGCCACAATGCGGTTGTCCCGGATCAACAATCCGTCGTCGATAATAAAATCAATATCGTATTTCTGGGCGACCAGTACCGCCCGAAAGCTTTTACCGGTACCGCTTTCGCCAATCAGCGCGTAGGTTTTGATTCTTCTGAGGGTCCAAAAAAAGCCTTGAAACATTACTCTAATTATAACATCAAAGGTCCGTTATAGGGAGTAAGGAGAGAGGATTTCAGTGAATTTATCTCCAAAAAGTTCATATACTCTTTGAAAAAAAGTATCCGGAAGGGGCGCCGCTACTATTTTGGGGACAGCGCTTATTCCCTCCCCGATAAATTCCAGGGAACAGGCATGGAGGAAGATGCCCGGTTCCCGGATATGGCCCCCGTATTTCCGGTCCCCCGCCAAAGGATACCCGTGGAGAGCTGCCTGGGCCCGGATCTGATGGGTCCTGCCGGTGGCTATTTCCAGCCTGATCAGGGAACAGCCGGCGCTTGAGCCCAGGGTCCATACCCGGCTCAGGGCCTTTTTCGCGTTTTCCCCGGGGTTTTCGGCGGGCAAGGTCTTTTTTTGTTCCCGGTCCCGGAAAAGCCAGTCCTCCCAGACCGCCTGCTCCCCGGGGCTTCCCTCTACTAGGGCAAGGTATTGTTTTTTTATCTCCCCCCGGCGGAGGAGGGCGCTGAAATTGCGCGCCCCCTCCAAACTGGTGGAAAAGGCGATGATCCCGCTGGTAGGCCTATCCAGGCGGTGGAGGGGGCCGGGCCTAAAGGAAAGGGAAGGGGGGAGTTTGCCCCTAAGGTAACGGAGAACCTGGGTTTCAAGACTTTCCGGCCCGTGGACCAGCAACCCCGGGGGTTTATTCAGGAAGAGGAGGCCCGCCCCTTCCCAGAGTATATCCGCCCGGGGGAGGGCCCCGAGCGGAGCCCCCCCCGGGGAAAGGCCGGGCGGGCGGGAAAGGCCGGTTTCCCCGGGGATCTGAATATGCGCCCCCGGCGGTACCCGGTCTTTTGCCCGGCCGGGTTTCCCGTCCACCAGGATCCGGCCCTTCCGCAAAAGCCGGTATACCCCTGAAAGGGGCAGATCCGGAAGGGCCTTCCGGAGGATCCGGTCCAGCCGGCGGCCTCCATCATCGGCGCCGGTAATGAGTTCTAAGGCCATGGCATAAGTATACCATAGAGTTATCATAGACATTCAATGCTTTTGCCCTGGACCTATATTGACAAATTCGCCGTCCTGGATGATTGTTAAATAATGTCTGTTACGATGACCATTAACGCGGAGTCACTTAAGGCCTTTTTTGAGAATCCCATATTTTTATCTGCCGTATCAAGTTGGTTTTTTTCCCAGTTACTTAAGGCGGTGGTTACCGCCCTGAGATCTCCCCATCGTAATGGCCGGGAAATTTTGGCGACCATCGCGTGGCGGACCGGCGGAATGCCCTCAAGTCATTCGGCCTTGGTATCGGCTATGACCACTTCCGTGGCTTTTAAGGAGGGAATAAATTCGAATTTATTTGTGGTTTCTTTTTGGGTTGCCATTATTGTTATGCGGGATGCCCTCGGGGTACGCCGTTCTTCGGGAATTCAGGGCCGGGCCATCAATCTGTTAAGCCGGAATGTGGCTGAACGTCTGGGGGGTGAATATCATCCGGTTAAGGAAATTCATGGCCATACTCCTTTGGAAGTGGTGGCCGGTACCCTTTTAGGCATTTTTATGGCCTCGGCATATACTTTTTTATAGCGTCCTATGTCATTTAGAAAATCCACGATTATTTCGGTATTTGTTTCCTTAACCCTGGGCCTGGGGATGTTTTATATGGCGCATCTATTCCTTCCCTCCCCCAGTGGGGAGGGATATGTGGTACTTTCCCTGGATGCTTCCTACGAGGACCGGTATATCGGAGAATTGTTGGAGCGGGGGAATTGGGGGAATTATATTTCCGAATCAACCCAATGGGTTTTCTGGGATGACTTTGGGGAACTGGTACAGATAGCTCTGGAAGCTTACGGGGAGCGGGTTGAACCCTTTGATCCCCGGAACGATGGATACGCCGGACGGCTGCAATCTTTTTTTGTACATGGGGACCGGCGGTTTTTTTTTATTCCCCTTTCAACGGATTTTTGGGGGATCCCCCGGGAAAAAATAGAAGAAAGCCTGGCCCGCTGTTTGGCGGGCATCCCCTTCCAGGTGGAATTTCCCGGCGTTTCCCGGCCCCTGTGGATATATGCCTTCTTTTTTGCCGCCGCCTCCGTTGGGATGCTCCTGTTTTCCGGGGCTCCCTGGATAGGGATAAGCCTCCTTCCCCTATTGGCCGCCTTATCCTACCCGGGGCCCGCGGGATTCGCCCTGTCCGCATCCCTCACCGCCCTGTTTGGACTACTCCTGCAGCCCCTGCGGGAATTTTTTATAGCCCGGCATTATCGGCGCCATTACGTCGGAATCAATAAAAAACCCGTGTTTTTCAAGTCCCAATGGGGGATGATCCCCCTCTTTTTAGTGATTTACGGGGTAATCTGTTACCTGGGACGTTTTCCGGTATTCCTGGGGGCGGGCGGAATTTTTTCATTTTTCCTCATTTTGGGACTGTCCCTCTGGGCGGAATCGAAGAAGGGAACCAGGATGGGGCATATCCGGTTTATACCGGTTCCGATTTCGGTTCCTTTTTCGGGGATAGCTAAGTTTTCCCGGATCATGCTCCCCTTTGCCTTGGGTTCCCTGGGCGCCCTGTTTTTGCCTCCCCTGATCTTGGGATCCGGCTATGCCGCCGCCGATAATCCTCCGGTTTCGGCAAAATGGCAGGAGTATATGATAAATTCCGAGGAATACCAAGCCCATGCCGCGTTTCAGGCTTCTTTTTCCTTACGGCCCCTGAGAATCGACGGGGATACCCCGGATCATGGTGAGTATCTGCGGTACCACCGGGCCGATGATGGCCTTATCGGGGAGTATTCGGCGGTTCCGGATGACCATGTCCGGGAGATCACCCCCTTTCCCCTGGAAGATCTGATGAATTTTCTCGCCCGCCGGGAACATATCCGGCCTTTGGTTTATACCCCGGGGGATCTGCTCTCGGCCCTGATGGTCCTGTTTTTTTGTATCCCGATTTTCTTTCCCTTCGGGCGCAAGCATAGCAAAAAGAAGCGATTATTGGTATATAATGATAAACGGATTGCCGCATGAAAATATATTCTTTTCCCCAGGGGGGAATTTCCTTTGACGATACGACCGTACCTCCCCGGGACAGCAGCGTTATAGCCTTTCTGCCGGGACTTTCGGTTATACCCCTGGTCCAGCATACCGGATGCCGGGCCTATCCCGTTGTTTCCGTGGGGGATTTTGTTCGCGAGGGGATGCTTATCGGCAGGGGCCAGGGAGCGGGTTCGGCGAATGTACACGCTACGGTTCCGGGAAGGGTGGTCCGTATGGTTTCCTGGAAAATGGGCGACAATCATATTAACGATGCCCTGGTAATACGGATGGCGGGGGCCTTTGAAAGATTGGGAAAACGGGAAGAGGTTTTTCCCTGGCAGGGACGTTCCCCGTTTGAGTTACAGCAGCTTATTTCCGAATACGGGATTGTGGAAATGGAAGGAGTCGGGCGTCCGGTATCGGATACGTTCACGGCCCTCCGTTCCCGGAAAGAGCCCTATACCCTGGTACTCCGTTGTGTATTCGACGATCCCTGGCTGGCGGCGGATTATGTATTGTGCCGGGAACGGATAAAGGCGGTAGTGGAGGGGTGTGTTATCACCGCTTCCGCCGCCCGGGCCTCCCGTATCGTTTTTGCGGTTTCCTATAAAGAGAAGGAACTGGGAGCCCAACTGCTTGACGAAGCGGAAGCGGTCTCCCCGGGGCTTTCCCTGTCCTTGGCCCTGGTAAGTTCCCGGTATCCCCAGCGGAACCGCCGGGAGCTTACCTACACCCTGGGGCTTTATGAAAAAAGGGACGGGCTGGATTTCGGATCCCTCCTGTTCCTGGGGCCCGCCACCGCCGCGGCGATCCATGACGCGGTAAAACTGAGAAAACCCATTCTGGACCGGTATGTGGCGGTGGGGGGCTCCGCGGTTAAAACCCCCCAGGTAATGAAGGTCCGGATAGGGACGCGGATAGGGGAAGTTTTCGCGGAATGCGGCGGCTTTATTGATACACCCCAACGGATTGCCACCGGTTCTCCCCTGCGGGGACGGGCCGTAGCGGATCTGGACGAACCCATCGTTAAGACCACCTATGGGGTATTTGCCATTTTGGAGAAACAGATGGGGGGCACCGCCGTTAGAAATTGTATCGGGTGCGGAGAATGCAGGGTGGTATGCCCGGTCGGGCTGGATCCCAAGGTTTTATTTAAAAGTATTCATACGAAACAGAAAGAGGGGGCGGCCTGGGAACGGGCCGGTGAGTGTCACGGCTGCGGTTGTTGTGAGGTGGTTTGCCCCTCCAGGCTTCCTTTAAGTACCACTATCGTGAATTCTATATATGGAGGAAACCCCGATGTTCCATAAGGATCTGGTACTCCTGGAGAAACCCCAAATAAATCTTGCCCGTTCCACCGCGGCGCGTATGTGGGGGGTGAGTCTCTGTGCCGGTATGACCATCCTCCAGTCTGCCTTGACCGATTCCTACCGTTCCGTGATTATCGCCCTTACCGCGGTGGC
This sequence comes from Treponema sp. TIM-1, assembly GCF_046533115.1. Taxonomy (NCBI): domain Bacteria; kingdom Pseudomonadati; phylum Spirochaetota; class Spirochaetia; order Treponematales; family Treponemataceae; genus Treponema; species Treponema sp. TIM-1. Next base: position 40,138 of record NZ_JAJQRC010000009.1, on the reverse strand, counting down.
TTCGGCGGCTGCCGTGGAATTGCTGATTTTCTTTAAAACAAAAAAATTAACCCTGGGGGACGGAAGTACCGTTGCCTCGATATTGATTTTTTCACTCCTTCTGCCGAACCATATTCATCCGGTCATTGCCGCCCTGGGCGCAGTCTTTGCCATGGCCGTGGTTAAAGGCAGTTTTGGGGGCTTAGGAACAAACTGGGTAAATCCCGCCCTGGGGGGCTGGTTTTTTATCCGTTTTTCCTGGCCCGTACTGTTTGATAATGCCCTGAAGGGCTCTCCCCTGACCATACTCTCCGAAAACCTTAGCCGGGGTTTTTCCGATCCTCTGGGCTCTCCCATGGGTATTCTGAAAATAAGCGGAGCCGCCGGCAATGCCCTGGATAATGTCCTGACCTCGTTTTTGAACAATACCATCTTTTCCATAACCCATACGGACTTATCCGAAGGGTATATGGAGCTTTTTTTCATGACCCGGGAAGGGATCATCGCCGACCGGGGCCTTGCGGCTTTTCTTTTGGGTTCCATCATAATTACCGCATCCCAGGTAAACCGTTCCTGGGTTCCCGGGGTGTTTTTGGGAGTTTATGCCGTTTTTGTCAGGATCTTTGGCGCGCTGCCCCTGGGAGGGCCCCTGGGCCAGGGAGATCTGCTCTTCGGCCTTTTAACCGGCGGTACCCTGACGGCGGCTTTTCTGCTGGTGGCAGATCCGGTAACAGGACCGAATTCGAACATCGGGGCCCTTATTGCCGCCGTGCTTGGCGGATTTTTCACGTTTCTCTTTAAGTATAAGGGGAATGAACCCTATGGGGCCTTTTTTGCGGTATTTCTCCTTAATGCCCTGATGCCCCTGATCCGGAATATGGAAAACCGGTTTCTCAGCCGGAAACGGAGGGCTCCATGGGGCGGATAAAAATCAGCGATCTCTCGAAGTTTAAAGAACCGGGCGTTTTGGGAGCATGGTTACTGGGGATCTTCCTTTTAGGAGGATTGTTATGGTATGGTACCCGGGACGCCCGGGCCACGATGATGATTCGGTCGGTAAACAGGATCCTGGCGGCCCGGGAGGATCCCCGGCGCTTAGGGGAGCCCCTTTTCCCCTGGGTAACCCCGGAACAGGGGAGCTGGTTTTCCCTGGCTGATGCCGAGGGCAGGGCCGTGGTTTTTTCGATAATTACCGATGGAGCCTTTGTTCCCTTTGCCGCCATGGTTTCCCCTGAAGGGAGGGTTGAGGAACTGGTTCCTCTGACCGGTAATTCCATTCGCATGGCGGATCGTCTTTCCCAGGAAACCATAGCGGTCTATATCAGGCGTATTGAGGCGGTGGAGTCCCGGGACTCCGCCCGGAAAGGAAAGAAATGAAAGAAGCCCATCAAAATCGTTTGTTCAGGAGCATCCAGGTCCCCCTCCCGTCCCTGACCAATACGTTTTTTCTGGTCATCGCCTCCGGTCGTACCGCCTTTGCCTTGACCGCCCTGGGCGCCCTCCTCTGGGTATACGGTATGACCATCATGGGGCTCTGTTTAGGAAAGCCCCTTCTTCCGCGAAAGGGAAAGAAGATCCTTCATGTTTTTTTATCCGCCCTTTTCGGCAGTTTTTACCTGATGATCCTGAATTTTCTGAATCCCCTGTTGGCCCTGGAATGTACCCTATGGGTTATCCTCTCGCCGGTATCCCTTATCGGATCAGGCATACTGGACCGGGTGGAATCCATGGATCCGGAGGATGCCCTGGCCAAGGCCCTGCTGGAAGCCCTGGTTCTGGGGGGGATGATCCTTGCCCTGGCCCTTATCCGGGAGCCCCTGGGTTTTGGTTCCCTTTCGATCCCCGGCGGGACCTGGGGAATTATTGAATTGTTTAACCGCGATACGGAGGGGATCATCCCGCTGCGGATAATTTCAAGTTCCACCGGCGCCTTTTTATTGCTGGGTTACGGCAGGGCCCTTTTCCGGTATTACCGGAAAAGGGCCGGCGAAGCGGAGGATACCGAATGAGCGTCTTGGCCTTCTTGGGAATAACTTCCGGTCTTTCCCTCAATTTAATCCTCCAATTCGGCCTGGGAATTCAACATATCGGATTTGACGATGAAAACCAGAAGAGGCCCTATGAGCCTCCCATGGTCCAGGGGGGGATTCTTTTTTTGTCCGTTCCCGTTCTGTGGTTTTTTTTCGTCTATATGCTGGGTCCCCTTTCCCTGGGATTCCTGGAATATATGCTGTTTTTTCCCCTCAGCGTGTTGGTTTGTATGGGGCTTGAAGGGGCGGTGAATTATTTTTTTCCCCGACTGCTGCCGGCAGCCAAAGCATTTACTCCCCTGTCCGCTTATAACGGGCTGATCCCGGCCGCCCTGATGATGAGCCTCTGCTTGGCTTCTTCCCTGGGGGAAGTGATAATTTTGTCCCTGGGATTTTACGGAGGGGTTCTCCTGGCAATCTTTATACTCAAGGAAATTCAACGGGGTTCTTCCCTGGAAGCGGTTCCGGCCTTCCTCCGGGGTCTGCCCCTGATGCTGATATCCATGGGGCTGCTTTCCCTGATTTTTTCCGCCATAGGGGTGGTACTCATTAAATTTTGGGGGCTTTAATCGCATGGGTCTGTTTTTTTGGAAAGCCTCCTTTTCAGAAGGAAAAAAGTAGTCTAAAATAAAGATGAGGCTACCTCAAAAACATAATTTTAAACCGGCGCCGGCTCATTCGAAAATATAGGGAAGCGGATTAATGACGTATAAAATCGGTTTTATTTTTGGTTCCCATAATCATATTCCCTATGGAACGGGACATGACGAATTTGAGCGGATCTATACGAATAAATTAAAACCCTTTATCTCTACCCTGTATCACTATCCGGATATTCCCGCGGCCCTCCATTATTCCGGTGTCCTTTTGTACTGGATCGAACGGAATCATCCGGAATTTTTTATGATAATTTTGGATCTTATTTCACGAAAGCAGATAGAACTGCTGGGGGGCGGCTTTTATGAGCCCATGATGACCCTGCTTCCCCTGGCGGATAAAATCGGTCAAATTGAGATGCTGACCACCTATATCAGGAAACAGTTCGGCAAACGGCCCCAGGGTTGTTGGCTTTCGGGATCCGCCTGGGAACAGAGTATGGCCGGCGTCCTTAATACCTGCGGCATGGGGTACACCTTTTTAGAGGATGCCCTTTTTAACCGGGCGGGTATTCAGGACCGGGACGCCTTATGGCCCTGTATCAGTGAGGATCAAGGGAAGCTGGTTACGGTTTTTCCCCTTTCGGGCCGCTTACAGGCTGAATTGCGGCATAAAAAGGCTGCTCCGGTATTGGAAACCTTCTTTAAGGAGTTTTTCCCCGACGGGAAACAGCTTGTTTCCGTGTTTCCCGAGCTTATATTTACGGGAACCGAGGATCCCAAAAACTACGAGGCCGCCCTGCATCAATTTTTCGAGGCCCTTTCCCGGGCAATGGAAACCTCTATCGAACTTACCCTGCCGACCCGGTTTCTCAAGACCCATCAGGATTTAGAAAAGGCCTATTTTCCCTCTTCCGCGTCCCGGCAATTTCTTATCACCTATCCTGAGTCCAACGGGATTTATTCCAAAATGATGTTTACCCATATACTCATCAACCAGTTACGGGGGGACAAGTCCCGTAAACGGAACGCCCGGGAAGAACTCTGGAAGGCGCAAGGGTATAACGCCTATGATCATGCGGGTAACGGGGGTATTTACTGTAATACCCTTCGGAATGCCGCCTACAAGGCGCTGCTGGAGGCGGAAAAAACAACCCGGGAACAGGGAACGTTTATTCCCTCCCTTATGATCTTTGATTTTGATTTGGACGGTGAAGCGGAGTATCTTTTTCAGGATAGAAATATTAATTATTATATCAAAACCAATGGGGCGGGAATTTTCGAGCTTGATTACCTGCCCAAGGCGTGGAACTATCTGGCTACCTTTGCCCGCCGCCGGGAACCCTACATGGAGGAATCCTCCATTGAAGACGGCTACCGGCGGGAGGCTTTTTTGGATCGCCTGGTCCCCCCGGACTTTACCCTCCGGGATGCCCTGGAGAACCGGTTTGCCGGGTCCCGTTTTTGCGGAAGCGAGAAGTATCAGGTGTCTGAAATAGACAAGGCCCAAAAAAAGGCCTGTTTCCGGCTCCTCCCCCGGGAAGACCTGTCCTTTGGGACCGTGGAAATGGAGAAACGGTACCATCTCAATATGGATCTGTTGACCCTGAATTATTCCCTGATAAACCGGGGGCCGAAACCTGAGGATTTTAAGTTTATACCCCAGGCTGATTTTTCTTTTCCCGGCGACGGAGAGACCCGCCTACGGATCCTCACGGTCACTGCCGGGGAGAAAAAGGCGGGTTCCCCGGATTGCCGGGAGTTTAACCATATAACGGGCATTGAATTTCAGGATTTACAAAATGAGACGATTGTAAGCCTTCTTTCCAGCAGGCCCGTTGATCTGTGGCTCATTCCCATCCATACCCGGTGCCGGATCAATGAAAAAATGAGGGATCAGTATCAATCCACCTGCATTATGCCTGTCCAGGCCGTTTCCCTGGGTCCGGGGGAACGATTCGAGACCGAATTCCGCCTGCGGATATACCATTGAGGTTGTTTCGGCCTGCCCTTTGGGAGACGGCGGTAGGGGCGGCGGCGCCCGGCGCTAAGCGATAACCCCCACTTTAAGGAATCCCGCATTCAACCTTCCGCAGCGTATCCCCTGGGCGGCGGCCTCCTCCAGGGTGGCGCCGTCCCCCAGGGCGGCGGCAAGTCCGGCGGTAAAGGCATCCCCGGAACCAATGGGGTTGACCGGTTTTACCGGCTCAACGGCGCTTTCGGAAAAACGATCCCCTTCGGCAAGCCAAACGGCTTTGGCCCCCCGGGTAAGGACAATCCGGCAGTGGTATTTTCCGCAAAGCTCCCGGCAAATTTCCCGAATCCCCGCTTTAACCCGCCTTTCGTCGTCCATAATTTCGTTATGGCGGATCAGATCCGGCGCAAAGGTTTGGGCGAATTCAAACAGGTTCGGCTTAATCAGATCCGGGTGGTATTCCAGGCTGTGGAGCAGATCCGTACCCCGGAGGTCCAGCAGTACCCCCTTGCCTGTTTCTTTAGCGCGGCGGACCATAAGCGGGACCAGGGCGTCGGAGAACCCCCGGGCCTTGGCTCCGGAGATGATGATAAGTCCCTGTTCCGGGAGGAGTTCCGTAAACCGGTCCAGGATCCGCCCCTCGGTCCCGGAATCCACCGGATCCGACTCCTCCACCAATTCGGTGATGCTTTCATCGCCGTTGTTTATCAGGGTATAGCAAAATCGTATAGGGCTCCCGCTTTCCACCCACTGAACCGTTACCCCGTCTTGCCGGCACATTTCCAAATACAGGGGCCGGGTCGGCCCCCCAAGCTGGGTAAGATGGACGGCCGCTTTGCCCAACTGGGTTAAAACCCTGCAGGTATTTGCCCCTTTGCCGCCGATGTCCAATCGGTGGTTTCCGGTTCTGTTCACCGTATTCCCCACTATCGAAGAAAAACAGAGGGTTTTCTGGAAAGTCGGGTTCATACATACCGAAAGATAGGATTTTGGTTTCATAGGATTCCTTTAAAAGATTTTTGGGGTCCCCCAAACTCCGGAGCTTATCTTGAACCAAAGGAGTATCTTAAAGTACTGTATATAAACAACCGATTCGGTACAATAGGCTTTAGCCGCAGGGAGCCGCGGGTTTTTTGAACCGGCTCTATGGATGGGGGAATTATCATGACGGAACCGTATAAAAGGCCCAGTTGGGATGAATATTTTATGGAGGTCTGTGACGCTATCGCCAAGCGGGCCACCTGTGACCGGGGACGATCGGGATGCGTGATCGCCAAGGACAACCAGATCCTGGTGACCGGTTATGTGGGGGCCCCCGCTGGGCTGCCCCACTGCGATGAAGTGGGGCATCAGTTTAAAAAGATGGTACACGAGGATGGAAGCATTACCACCCACTGTGTCAGGACGGTTCACGCGGAACAAAACGCCATCTGCCAGGCCGCCAAACGGGGGATAGCCATTGCCGGGGCTACCCTGTACTGCCGGATGACCCCCTGCAGAACCTGCGCCATGCTGATCATCAACTGCGGCATCCTCCGGGTAGTATGCCAGCGGCGTTACCATGACGCGGATGACTCCGAGGCCATGTTTAAAAAAGCCGGAATACGGTTGGAGTATGTTTTTAACGAAATTCAGCAATACGAATGAAAAGGATCCGCCCGTGAGGGCCGGCGGTCAATATGGCGGACCTCAAATACACGGGGATCCAGGGCGTTCATTCCTGGGTAACGCGGTAACGCAGGTAGGTTTCTTCCAGGGTCCGTTTGGGCCCGGGGGCGGAGATCCGTTTGCGAAAGGCCGCCGCGTCCCGTCGATCCACGTAAAAATCGTAAATAGCCCGGGGATCGGTGTTGGTTACCTCGGTATAGGCGGGTTTGCTCCCCAAAAAAGAGGGGATTTCGTCATAATTAACCGCGCTTACCCCAAAACGTCTAAGCCGGGAACGGACCTCGGTGATTTCTTCATAGGAGAGGCCGAAAAGAAATTCCTCCAGGGCCCACCGGGTTTCATCATTGGCCGTCTGAGACACCAGAAAGTCCCGCCAATCCTTCTCCAGATCCAGGGAGATCCGGATCAATTCACTGGCCCCGTCCATGGTGCCAAAGCTGGGGGGAGTCACGTCCCGGGCTGTCCAGAGGGCTTCCAGGGCCGGCAAATGCTGTACCGATCGGGGGTCGGTTCCGCTGTCCCACAGGGAGATGAGGTCATTGGCCAGGCGGAATTTAATATCTGCGGAAAAGACGGGGTCGGATAAAAACGATAAATAGACCTCCTCGGTCATAATCGTACAAATAATGGAAAATATAACCCTTCGTACCGGGGTATAAAACCTATCCGTATCCTGGACCAGAATGGAAAGCAGGGAAAATGCATGGGCCTTGGCAATCAAATAACTCCTGGTTGCCACGATTTTTGTCGGAATATGGAACAGCCGGGCCGACGGCATAAAATCGCAGAGGGCTTCTATCAGTTTTTCCTCGTTCCGGAATACTCCCCGCAGGGTATGGGCATCCCGTACCGAAGGAAAGGAGGAAACCGCTTCTCCCAGGGCCTTCAGGCAGATAAAACGCTGACGGACCAACACCGCATCTTCGGGAAATCGTGAGTCCAGATATGCTTCTATTTCCCTGACCAGGAGTTCTTCCGTTTCTTTTAACTCAACCATGAGGAGGTATTTCCCTTGGATTTTGGTATAAAAAAGCTATATAAATAACCCTATCCCGCTAATATCGATAGATCAAGTAAGAGGGACGGTGTTTTCATTCCCGCTACCTATTGACCATTACCTATGTGCTTAATATACTACTATTTAGGGGTTTGTGAAAGAGATAAGGCCCGGAAAGCTGGTATATTGCTGGTTTTTTTGTGATCCGGGGGTGCACCGGTTTCGACTGGTACGGTTCGGGGTGCAGGTTGCAGGTGGAGTGCCGAGCTCCTAACATTCGGCAACAATTTAACTGCCGACTACGACAGTTACGCTCTCGCTGCATAAACAGCGGAACGCGGGAACCGGCTCCGCCGCCTTGAGGGGCCGAATTTCCGTCGCAATCAAGGCTGGTCAAGCTCCGCTTCCGGACGGGGGGCGACGAGATATTTTCGGAATACGGACGGGCCGCGGGCCGCAAAGCCAAGCCCATCCCGACAATATAAAATGCGGCTAAACCTGTAGAGATCGGTATTTCGCGTATTAGGACGCGGGTTCGACTCCCGCCACCTCCAAAGAATATGTCCCCGGATGGAGCCGTGGGGCAGGGGCCTTTCCGCAAACAAATCCTCCGGCAAAAGGGAATCACCCCTTTTTTAGGGAGTTGTCCTCATCAATGTCCTTCTTCAGCCCGCATTTTGGTCAAAAAATGAGAAATTGTTTTTTTTTTGTACAAAACTAAAAATAATAGTAGTATATTATGATTACTTAACCAATTCCAGGAAAAACTGCTTGTGAATTATCCGAAAACAGACTATAAATCTCATATAGTAGGGAATTAAAAATGCCGATAATGAACCAATATGAGGCTCAAAGACAGCTTTTTTTATCTCCTTTTACTTTTGGCAGCGTTTATATCCGCTGAAGAAACGGTTCATGTGATAAAAAGGGGGGATACTATTTATTCTATAGCCCGGTCTTATGGGGTTAGCGTCAAAGATGTTTTATCCCTGAATGGTATGACCGATACGGATGTCTTACGGATTCAAGTGGGACAGCGTATTAAAATACCCGGAGGGTTTCAAATTTCCGCCCCCACGGCTTTTAAGGAACACCGGGTAGCCAGGGGAGAAACCTTTTATGGGATAGCCCGGACCTATGGTATTACCCTCCAGACCCTTCGGGATGCCAATAAAATCACGGAAAATTATATGTTAAAGGCGGGCGATCTATTGCGTATTCCCCTTCCGGCCGCCGCCGCTGCTCCGGCAGTTTCCCCGGCGGTCCCCCGGGAAGGGCGCCCAAGTCCGGCGGCCGCGGTCGTTACCCGTTCCATGGAAACCAGGCAGGTGGACGCTTCCATTTCCTGGCCGGTGCGGGCTCAAGAAGTGTCCTATATGACGGGGAAACTCAACGGGGTAGTGGTTTTAGGGGAGAAATCAGAATCCATACGGAATCTTGTCCCGGGGACGGTAGTATCCGCGGGACCTTACCGCGGCTTTGGAAAGGTTGCGATAATACAGGCTACAGGAGGTTATTTGTACGTATATGGCGGTTGTGAAAGTCTTTCGGTAAAGGTAGGCGACAGGGTTGCTCCGGGAACAGAACTGGGAAAATTAGGTATTGATGCGGTATCCGAAAAGCCTCAGTTGTTTTTTATGGTATACCGGAATAGTAATCCCATGGATCCGGCCCGTGCCCCCAGAGCTTAAGGAGCCTGAATATTTTCACAGATAGTTTCAGTATATAAAAATACAGCTAAAGCCTGAAAAGGTGGTAATATGGCAAGAACGGTATCTATTTTGGGAAAAAGTAAGCAGACAGGAAGAAAAGGGGTTTTATATCCTATGAGTGATGTTGGCACGGAGAGAGGCCGTGCAAAAAAAAGAACATCAGATCTCTCATCAATGAAAAATACAAAGAAACCGAAGGCATCCAAAGAAACAGATCCATTGGCTCTTTATTTCAAACAGATTTCAAAATATCCGCTCTTAACCGTTCAGGAAGAACAGTTAATCGGGGAACGGATCGTGGTATTGCGGCAGCAGATACAGAACCTTGCCAAGGAATACGAGGAAAGGGAAGAGGATGGGGCGTATCAAAAAGAGCGTTCCGGTCTGGAAAACTCGCTGCTTTTATATAAAAACCGGATGATCAACTCTAATTTACGTCTGGTCGTTTCTATCGCAAAAAATTACCAACACCGGGGTTTGTCCCTGCTTGATCTTATTGATGAGGGTAATATTGGGCTTATAGAAGCGGTGGAGCGGTTTGATTATACCAGGGGCTGTCGTTTTTCAACCTATGGTACCTGGTGGATCCGGCAGGCCATCATTAAGAGTATCGCCGATAAGGGACGGGTGATCCGTATCCCCATCCACATGCTGAACACCATAAAGAAATGCTACTTTGTGGCTAAACAACTAACCCAGGATCTGGGCAGAGACCCAAGTGAGGAAGAATTATCCGAATATTTGGGGGTATCCATTGCCAAGGTAAAGGAGATCGTCAAACTTTCTCAAGAAACCACCAGCCTGGATACCATCGTGGACGACGGTAATCTGACCCGTCTTGCGGATCTTATCAAAGATGATACCATGGAAGAACCCTTTGAAATGGTCTTTTCCATGACCCTTCAGGAAACCATGGAGGATATTCTGTCCCATCTTTCGGAACGGGAGATGAAGATCATCCAACTCAGATTCGGACTTACCGGAGAAGGGCCCCTCACCCTGGAAGAAACGGGCAAACTTTTGGGTATAACCCGGGAACGGGTCCGGCAGATCCAGGAGAAGGCGACCTTTAAGCTCCGTAACCTGAAGCAGCTCTACGAATTGCGGGAAAATCCGTAAGCAAGCCCCTGGAAACCACGGTTTTCAGGGGCTTGCTCTAAATATCCCCAAGCTCCCGGCAGTACCGGCCCGCCTTCTCTCCTCCTTCCTGAGGGTTTTAGAAAAACCGGGTGAGGAAGGTGGAAAGAGCCGGGATATAGGTCACGAGGAGTACCACCACCAGTTGGATGAGAAGAAAGGGAAAAACATAGCGGCATATATCCACAAAGGGCTTGTGGAACCGGTAACTCGCCAGGAAAAGGTTGAGCCCCACCGGAGGGGTAAGGAAGCCCACTTCCAGGTTGGTGATGAAGATGATCCCTAGATGCACCGGATCGATTCCATAGGCCATACCCAGGGGAGTTATCAGGGGTAAGACGATGAGGATCGCGGAAAAGATGTCCATCAGGCACCCCACCACGAGGAGGGAGAGGTTGAGGAGCAGGAGAAAGAGGAATTTGGAACTGACGGTTTCCAACATCCAGTCCGCGAGGATCATCGGCGCGTTGGTGTCCACAATATAAAAAGACAGGGACTGGGACAGGGCCAGGATGGCCAGGACCCCACCGATAATGGGAACCGACTTGAGGAATACCTGGGGGACCTGTGACAGGGTAATATCCCGGTGGACCAGCACTTCGGTGATAAAAATATAGATTACCGCCACGCCGCCTATTTCCACCAGGGAGAGGAAACCCGTAAAATAACTCACCACCAGGAAAAAGGGCAGGATAATCTCTAAAGCCGACCCCTTAAGGGAGCGGAGGGCCCTTTTGGGGTTAAAGGGTTCCACGGGAATTTTAACCTTGACGGATGCGATAATCCCGAAGATGATCACCGCGACAACCAGGATGATACCGGGGATAAGGCCCCCTAAAAATATGTGGAAAACATTGAGCTGGGCCATGGCCCCCACCAGGATCAGGGGGAGACTAGGGGGAAAGAGAAGGCCCACACTCCCCACGGAAGTAAGGAGACCGATGGAGAATTTTTCCGGGTATTTAACATGCTCCGACAGGATACTGAAGAGGATCCCCCCTAGCGCCAGGATCGTTACCCCCGATGCGCCGGTAAAGGAGGTGAAGAAGGCGCAGATAATCACCGTGGCGATGATCATCCCCCCGGGAAGCCAGGAAAAGAGGCTGCGGAAGGTTTCCACCAGCCGTATGCCGGCCTTGCTTTCCGAGAGGAAAAATCCCACCAGCGTAAAAAGGGGAATGGCGATGATGTTGTCATTGGTCAGGGCTGAATAAATGTCGGTGGCTACCGTATCAACTTGACTCCCCGCGGCCTGCAGCAGGATGAGAACCAGCCCTCCCATGATCACAAAGAGGGGGGTTCCTGCCAAGGCGGCGAGGAGGAGGAAGATCACCGCCGGTACTTTAAGATACACGGCCCCCAGATAAAAAAGATCCGACAGATCATAGGCCCAGAGGGGAAGATCGAATTCCCAGATAAATTTTGCTATGGATGGAAAGGACACCAGGGTCCCCAGAACTATGGCCAGAATGGGAAATATCCGCTTCCGGCCTGAAAGCCCGGTCCGCCGGGCAAAACGGCAGGCGATAACCCCGTATCCCAGGGGGATGATCAGGGCAAACAGGCGATCCGGAATAAAACCGATCAGCTTTCCTGAAAGACCGATTCTGATAAACGCCGGAGCGGTCCAGGCGATAACCGTCACCACAAAAGCGGAGAGGAGGTTTACAAAAACCCGGAGCCGGTATTTGATCCCCTCCCCGGAAAAATACTGAACCAGGGCAATGGCAAGGTGTTCCTCATTCCGGGTGGCGGCCATTCCGGAGAGCATCCCCACCCAAAGGAGGAGATGGATCATAACCTGGGAAGATCCGTTGATACCGGTGTTAAAAAATATCCGCGCCACCGCCTCCGTCACGGGAAGCAGGGCGAGAAGAACCAGGGAAAGAACACAGAAGACGTTTTCAATCAAGATAAGGACAGCGGTCCCCCGGGATTTCTCCGGCCCGTTCATGGATGCTGTCCCCGGTAATCCTGAAGTATGGCCTGGATCCGCTCGTACATTCCCCGGTGGAAAACATTCCGGTTAACCAAATCCGGAATATGCCGGCTTATTTCCCGGTACCATTCCTGTTCCTGCTGGGGGGTTGCCTGGTTTATGCTTACCCCGTTTTGCCTCATATTGGCTATAGCCTCTTCCTCTCCCCGCTGGAAGGAATTTTCAATTTCCGCACCCGCCCGCCGGACTATTTCCAAAAGGGGCGCCTGGTACTGGGCGGGGATTCTGGCCCAGGCGTGTTTGCTCATCAGCACCCCCCCCATGAAGGGAGCGAGGTTGACGGTACTCATGTGCTTGGCGACCCGGTAAAGCTGAAAGGCGGAAACGGAGATAGGGCTTTGGTAAATCGCGTCGATCATCCCGCTGTTGAGCCGCTGGGCCACATCGGTCAAATTTGCCCGGACCATCTGGAACCCCATGGTCCTGAAGGCATCCATAATTTCCTGTTCATCCGGGTTGGTCCCTACTTTAAGACGTTTAAGATCCTGGGGGGTATATACGGGGCTTCGGGAAAAGATCTTGACCCAGCCCGCTTTGACCAAAACCATATTGATATACCCTTCTTCTTCAATCCGGGAATTGAGGATAGGCCGTACCTCTTGTAATACCGCGTCCAGTTCCTCATTATTCCGGATAAGAAAGGGAATGCTCAGGGCCATAACTTCCGGGGCCACCGAATTGAGGGCGATACTGGTGAAGATCGCCGCCTGGATCTTATCCTGCCGGAGTTTCATTAGGTAATCCCCCTCGGAGCCGGGATACTGATGGAGGATGTGTAAATTTACCTCCCCATTGGTGGTCCGGCTCCACTCGGCGGATATCCGATCCAGGGTCCTTCCCCAGGGGGAATTCCGCGGGAGGGAAGATGCCAGGTTGATGGTAATCTTCCGCTGGCGCTGGGGGTAAAGAAAATCGGCGGGCATAACGCAGAACAAAAAAGCGAAGAGAATAAGGGGAAAGCGGACAAATTTCTTATGCAACATATCATTGCTCCTTTTCGGCGTTACGCCCTTTAAGAATCCGGTGTTTCGGAATCGCCTCCGTTACTCATCACTATCCCATTCCTCACCGGTGTCAATATCAATAAAATAATCGGAAACCGTGTCCAAAAGGTTTTGGGCCTTCTGTTGGGCAATGATATTCATCAGGCGGCTGCCGGGATCGGCATCCACATCCATGGCCAGGGCCTTTTCCAGATAGGCTTTAAAGGTATCATAATCCTGGGCGGGGATCGAGACCGCCTGGGCATAGGAGACATAGGGTCCCGCCAGGAGCCCCCGGGACTTTTCCAGGGCCCGGTGAAAATGCTCCTCAACCCGGGTTTTATCCCCCCCCATGGATTCGGGCAGGGAAGAGAGGGCGAGGATGTAAAATTCATCCAGCGCCCCGTGGTTAAAATCAGGATCCAGGGCATAGGCCCGGTCGATGAGGAACATCAGATCCGGCACCCGGCGGCCCAGGGCCAGGTCAAAGGGATCCAGGGAATAGGCGGAGAGGTAGCCCGCGGCGGTCCAGTAGAGGAAGGGTACATCGCCCTTTTTCATCCGGGCCAGATAGGGTTCCAGGGTACCCTCAAGGGACGAGGCCCCGCTGAATCCGGGATACTTTTTATCCAGGCCCCCATAGAGGATGTCCGCCCCCCGGAGGTAGAATTTTTTTGCCCGTTCCAGAGCGGCCAGCCGGGTTTCATACTCGGTGACGGGTAAAAATTCCGCCGGTCCCTGAATAAAGGCATTGGCATACATAATAAAGAGGGAACCCGTGGTGAGGATCAAGCCTTGATGTCCGGGATTGGCGGAAAGGAGGGTTTCATACATTTTTATCGCAAAGGGAAGGGCATCCCCCACCAACTTGGGATCCGGATCTCCGGTAAAGACGGTACTGCTTCCTTCCCCGGTTAATGCGTTGGATACCGCCCGGATCGCCATTTTGTTGATCGAACAGGAGGAAAATACCACCAGGACCGCGAGAAAACCCACATAAACCGGTATAAAATGAGGTTTCATCCTTACCTCCCCCAAAAAACAGCAAAATAATATAGAAGAGAGGCTGACCCGAAACTTCGGTTTTTGAAACAGCTTCCTTAGAGCTTAGAATATCCTTAAAGAGGAAAAAATAAAAGTGCTTACCCCAAAAAAACGTAAAATTCCTGAAGGCCTGAGCCAGTTTCAAAACCCGGTTAATTTCCGATTACCCGGTTTATATCCCCTTTAATCGCCTCCAGTTTCCGGGCCGCTTCTTCCCTGGCCGCCTGCAGCCCGCCTTTTCCCACATCGGCGCAGCAGGTGGCGTAAAATTTTATCTTCGGTTCGGTACCACTGGGCCGGGCGCTGACCACGGTTCCGTCCTCAAGGAAAAACTGAAGGACATCGCTGGCGGGAAGCTCCCCGCTGCCCCGGGCCAGGTCCCGAACCCCGGTTACCTTGATCCCCCCCAGGATAGCCGGAGGATTGCTCCGGTACGTATCCATGATCCCCTTCATGATGGCCGGTCCTTCGGGGCCCGGAAAGTATTTGGAGATCCCCAGTTCCTGCCAATAACCGTTTTTCCTATAGAGTTCATCCAGGCGGTTCAGGAGGCTTTTTCCCAGGCTCCGCCAATAGAGGGTCATCTCCGCGGTAAGGGCGGCAGCGGAAACCCCGTCCTTGTCCCGAACCTCCGTTTCCACGAGGAACCCATAACTTTCCTCGGTACCGAACACAAAGGTCTTGCCGCTCCCGTCCTGTTCATAACGGCGCATGACATCGGCGATCCATTTAAAACCCGTCAGGCATTCAATACATTCCACCCCGTAGGAGGCCGCCACCCGCTTCTGCATTCCCGTGGTAACGATGGTGTTAACCATCACCGGTTTTGCCGGCATCTTCCCCAACTCGTTAAGGGAAAGGAATATATAGTCCGCCAGGAGCGCCCCCAGTTGGTTTCCCGTCAGCAGGGTGTAGGCTTTTCTCCCCCGGTCCTTGTCGGGAACGGCAATACCAAAACGGTCCGCGTCGGGGTCGGTGGCCATTACCACATCGGCCTTTTCCTTTTTCCCCAATTGTATTGCCATATCCAGGGCTGCCGCTTCCTCGGGGTTGGGGAAGGCCACCGTGGGGAAGTCTCCGTTCCCCTCCCGCTGCTCGGGAACGGTAATGACCTTGAGTCCCAGGTCTCCGAGGACCTTTTCCACATGTTTCGCCCCGGTACCGTGGAGGGGGGTATAGACGATCTTCACTTCTCCGGCCTTGGCCTTGATCAGATCCGGCCGGAAGAGACGGCTTTTTACCATGGACTGATAGGGCTCGTCCACTTCTCTATCGATTATCTCCAGGAACCCCCGGCGGAGGGCTTCGTCCTGGCTTATTTCTTTTATCTCCGTAACGGCATTTACCTCGTCAATGATCCCCTGATCGTGGGGGGGGATAACCTGGGACCCGTCGTTCCAGTAGGCCTTGTACCCGTTGTATTGGGGGGGATTGTGGCTGGCGGTAACCACGATCCCCGTATCGCAGCCCAGATACCTGATGGCGAAGGACAGCTCCGGGGTGGGCCTGAGGGAGGAAAAGAGGTAGGCCTTGATTCCGTTGGCGGCAAAGATCAACGCCGAGGCTTCGGCAAACTCCGCCGAATAATGGCGGCTATCATAGGCGATCACCGCTTTCAGGGTCCCCGCCGCGGCCTTGCCGGGCACGGCCTTGAGGAGGTAGCCGGCAAGGCCCTGGGTGGCGCTTTTGACCACCAGGGTATTCATCCGGTTATACCCGCCTCCTATCACCCCCCGCAGCCCCCCGGTGCCGAACTCCAGGTTCCGGTAGAACCGATCCTCCAGTTCCGTAAAATCTCCGGCGGTCAGGAGTTTTTCCACCTCGGCGCTGAAAAGAGGGTTTGTTTCTTTGGTTATATATTCCTTCGCCCGATCCAAGATTGCGTTTTTATCCATAAAATAACTCCCCGTATGGTATGAATTCAGTATAGTCCCCGAGCCATTTGAAGGCAAGGGAGTTTTTTTGATGGGGCCATGGATCAGGCTGTTTCAAAACCAACCGGGTGGCTCGAATGGCATTGAATATTCCCCGGGGGGCGAGTAAACTTATAAAAGCATTGATAAGGTTCCGGTCCGGTCAAAGGTTTTTTATGCGGAAAATATTTTTTATCGTTTCTATGAGTTTGGTACTATTAGGGGGGTGTTTTCGGGAAAAGATCCCTTCCATCACCCGCAAGGATCTTTTCACTATTAATATTGGAAGGCTGGAAGATCAAATTGATCTTTTTAATCTTGAGGGAGCCCGGAGTAACCGGAAAACCGATATAGCCATGCGGGATGGGTTATTGTATATCTCCAACGGGAACGGGGGAAAAGTCGTTCGATACAATTCATATGGGGATCTGCTCTTTATGATTTATAACGACGAACAAAATCCGCCCCCCCTTATCCTGCGGCGGAACAATGAAAATCAAGGGATTGTTACCCGCTGGGCCTACGCATATCCCCTCCAGGAACCGGGAATTATCGCCGTAGATTCCCGTAAACATATCTATGTGGAAGACCGGGTTCCCCAGGGGCAGGATCGTTTTGATGCGGAAAATAAAGCCATGCTGGACCGACGGGTACTTCATTTTGATATTGACGGCCGTTTTGTAAAATATCTCGGCCAGGAAGGGGTAGGGGGGACCCCTTTTCCCAATATTATCGGGATTTATACCTCGGCTAACGATGAATTGGTGGTCGTTTGCCGCCTTTCCACCGGATGGAATACCTATTGGTTTGACGCTTCCGGGACGCTCCTGTACCTCATCCAACTGGGGAATGAGGGTATTCCCGTTCCCCCTGACCGGGATTTGGTTATCCCCTTTGTAAATACCCTCTGTGCATCCCCGGATGAGCGAAAACTATATCTAAAAGTCGATTATTACCGGGACACCTATGACGCCTCCACCAATACCCGGTCCGGAAATGAACCCGACAGTTCGGTTATCTGGATTATGGATGTGGAAACCGGAATCTATAGCAGGACCGTGGAGGTCCCCTTTTATGAATCCCTGGTTATCCAGAACAACCGGAAGGTAAGCGAAAATATGTTTTATTCGATGCTGGGGGTTATAGAAACGGACAAGATTTTTCTTTATTTTCCCGTGGAAGGCGGGTATTCCATTTTGATCCTATCATCGGAATCCCAGGAACAGCGGCGGGGGTTTATCCGGGTGGATAATGAGGAGCTGCAATTTAATACCTTTAATCTTTCCTCGGAGGGTATATTATCCGCCCTCCTGGCCACGGACTGGGAGATCCGTATGGTCTGGTGGAGAACCGATGAATTAATAGGGGATATTTCATCATGACCGGAAGGCACATCCCGGGGGATTTCCCGGTTTCTTCTGCCGGGGAACGGCTTTTTTCCGCGGGATCCGCCCAGGCCTTGGATGCCCAGGCCCCCTCCTGGGGCCTGGATCCCTTCGCGCTGGTGGAAGCCGCGGGCCGCGGGTGCGCCCGGATCCTTACCGAGGCGTATCCCGGCCTTTTTTCCGCTTCTTCCCCGAAGATCGCCGCGGCGGTGGGCTCGGGAAACAACGGTGCCGATGCCATGGTTATGCTGCGGGCCCTTATCCTGGACGGCCATGTTTCTCCCGCCGCTGCCGCGGTGGTAATAAACCGTATGCCCGGCGCCGAAGATCGCAGTCCCCGTTCCAGCGCCCTGCGGGCGCTGGATAAGATGGGGGTTTCGGTATATCCCTGGCAGGGAACCATACCAAAAAACGATACGTCCGGAATTGACCAACGGGCCGTATTGGCCCGGGCGGATATTATCATCGACGGTATCGCGGGAACGGGTTTGCAAGGCCCCCTTTCCGGAGTTGCCGGGGAGATGGCCGCGTGGATTGGGGAATGTAAAAAAAAGGCGGAAACCGGCGGTTCCGGCGTGGGAAAGCCCCGGATCGTTTCCATTGATATCCCCTCCGGGAATTTTGACCTTTTTGAACCTTCCATGCCCATCATAACGGCGGATCTTACCCTGGCCATTGATCCGAAAAAATTGTGCCTCTACAGCCCGGGGGCCCGGGTTTTTGCCGGGATCATCCGGTCCGTGGAGGGTATTTTCCCCCCGGGCCTGATGCAAGCCTTTGAGGGCCCGGAACTGCTGACCTGGAACCAGGTCCGACACCGGGTCCCCCCCATAGGGCCCGACGCCTATAAATATGAACGGGGGGTGGCGGAAATCCACGCGGGATCTCCGGGAAGCGCCGGGGCCGCCCGGATTGCCGCCCGGGGCGCCCAGGCCGCAGGGGCAGGGATAGTCCGGCTTTTGGTCGACGAAGCCCTGTATCCGATCCTTGCTGTTTCCGCGGGAGGCATCATGGTGGCCCCGGTAAAGGCCGGGGAAGGGGCGGATGCCCCGGAGGAAAATCGCTTTTCCCCCGATGCGATACTCCTGGGGCCCGGTTGGGGAAGAACCCCGGAACGGCTTCCGGTTCTGCGCGGGGCATTGGACCGGGAAGCGGCAGGATTCCCCCTGATCCTGGATGCGGATGCTATCGCCCTGTCCCGGGACCTAACCTTTCACGGCAACACCATCCTGACCCCCCACCTGGGGGAATTTGCGGCCTTTACCGGGCTCCCCAAGGAAAAAATTTTATCGGCGGCCGTCCCCGTCATCGCCGATACTGCCCGGAAAATACGGGCCGTGATCCTTTTTAAATCCCATGTGCTCATCATTGCCGGGGAAGACGGGCGGGTGGGAATCGTAGACGGCATGGCCCCGGTTCTGGCCGCCGGGGGAAGCGGCGACCTTTTGGCGGGGTTTTGTCTTGCCATTGCCGCCCGAATGAAGCGGGGGGGGTATTACGACGGGTATACCTGCGCGGCGGCGGCGGCGGCGTTGCTGGCGGAAATCGGCAGGGCCCCGGATAAGGCCCATCGTTTTGTGGATCCCCTGGATCTGGCGGAACGAGCCGCTTCCCTGGCCGGCAGGGCCTGGCTGTAAAAATTAGCCTATGGAGGAGCTTAATTTTATGGAAGAATCTCAGCCCCCCCCGGGGGAGTCCCGGGAAAAATCCGCAGCCGGGATAGAAAAAGCCGAACAGGAACTGGTATTTTATTATTCCCGGACCCGGCGCCTGGAACGGGCATCCCCGGCGGTTCGGGAGTTAAATGATCCGACTCCGGTAAGGCGGCCCAGCCTGTTTGGAACCCTCACCGCTACCAAACCCCTCACCTTCCTTTTTATGTCCGTGGTTATATTGGTCATCGGCATTTTTATTACCTCCTATTTTTCTTCCCGGAATGATCGGTCTACCCTGGGGGGGAATTCCCTTACCCTCTCCGCCATGAGGTTTGAGGGCTCCTCCTATATCGTTATAAAAAAAACCGTCCCGGGAAAAACAGAAGCCTATACGGGGATAGTGGACATCGCCGTCTCCGTTTATGTAAAGTCCGGGGAGGCCCCCCCCGGAGAGCTTCCCCTGGCAAACCGCCGGGTGTTTTTTTCCCCGGAACCGGAAGAAGAATACCGGATAACGGTTCCCTTCGAGGCTCAGGAATTGCTGTTCCTTATGCGGGCCGGAGAAGAATACCTTAACTTACGGATAAAAACCGAATGAACAGGGGAGGTTTTAAAATTTGACCCTTGGGAACCTCCTCCCCCAATACTTTTTTTTGCCTTTCCGATCCATCCTTCCCGATCCTTTCTTGACCTGAAATACGTAATGGAGTATTCTTAGACTTATAGAGACTGTTTCAAAAGCCTTTCCGGAACCAACCGGATTTGGGAAAGGTTCCGTAGACACAAAAACCGTTCTGAATGGGGAATTTGCATGATCCAATTTTATTTTTTGTCCATTTTTTTTAACGTGGTTTCAGGGTATGTTCTGGCCATGGAGGATAAGGAGCGGGAGGGGCTTATTGAAACCGGCCCGTACTTCTCCTTGAATAACGAGACCGTCCGTTTGGTTTTGGGAATTTTGACCCTGGTCAGTGGTTTATTAAAACTTCTTTCTTCAATACAGGGGGATATTCCGGTAATTGGGGACCTGTTACCGGCGGTACTGGGCTTACTTGTGGGCTTTATCCTTGTTTTTGACTACTACCGTACCAAAACCAGCATTGGATCGGAAAAATCTGAGCTAGTTGAAGGGATTATCGCAAAAAACAAACGATGGTTAGGGTTTGCCGCTATCGCATCGGCCCTGCTGCATTTTCTTTTTCCAACGGTGTTGTTTCTTTAAGTGGCGGTTCGGAGATCGGTGGCGGGGATAGCGCTGGAGGGGGAAAAATTTTTTATTGCCCGGCGTTTACCCGGCGGGGACTTAGGCGAAAAATGGGAATTCCCCGGCGGTAAGGCGGAAGCGGGGGAGTCCGATGAGGATGCCCTTATCCGGGAATACGATGAGGAATTCCAGGTTTCCATAAAAATCGGTGAGATTTTGGGAACCGTTTCCTTTGATCACCGTGGTGTTACCCATACCTTAAACGCCTACCGGATCTATTTCTGCGGCAGGGACTTCACCCTAAAGGAGCATAGCGAATGGCGCTGGGCCGGTTTTGGGGAGATGGAAAAATTGGACTTTGCCGATTCGGACCGTAAACTTTTTGGTTATCTCAGGCACCTGCAACATGACGAATGAAACTGCAGTATCTCCCAAAGGAAACCCCTGAAAGCTGAAGTTTCCAGGGGTCCCCTAAATCCGTATCTTCAGTGAAAGTCCTCCATTTAGGGCGGAATAGGCCGTCCCCGCTTTATTGTTGTCCCGGAGGGTAATATTGTTGGTCAGATCTTTTATGATGGTTAATCCCCGGGGCCCTTTGATAAACCGGTAAGAAATAAATGCGGAGAGAGCGATTTTTTCATGCAGGGAAAAGATAAATTCTCCCGAAGGTTCAAGAAAAATGCCTCCGAACATATAATCGTTAAACTGTAGGGGCGGATTCCGCAAAGGATGGTGATCCTCATCCAAACAGATTATTAGGGGGCTTATCTGGAAATCTATGGTGGCAGCAAAAAAACGGTAGGGAATATAGAAAGAAATGCCGGGGGTTAGGATAAACCAATTCTGGGTATAGGAAATCACCGGCCCATATTGGAAAACCTTGGGAATATTTTCAGTCCAGGGGGTATAAACACCGGGCGCAATCTCCGTCCCGTATTGGGAGTAACCATCCAGGGCAGTCCAACTATAATACATATAATTAAAACCGCCGTAAAATTTAAACAACATCCTGGATAATAGGGGTACCGAAATACCCGCCTTAAGCTCTATGAGCGTGGCCCAATGGGTATAATTATTATGGGAGGAAAAATGGGACAAGCCATCCCCCGGGGCCTGCCAATCCCGGTCTTCCATAATCCCGGTCTGAGCAGGAAAGGAAAATCGGGCGGTTAAATTCGACACAAACCCCAGCTTTTCCAGGGGATAACGGCGGTTTACATCCAAAGAAAAACCCCACAAGAAGAGGGGCTTTATATCCCAAGTAAGCTGGCTTAATAAGGTATCGCCGTCGGTCGTTTTATATACCAGTTCTTCGACCTGTCCGTATAAAAAACCGAAAACCGGGGACACCGAAAGAACATAGCTTGTTTCGGACTTGGGGACCGGTTCCGTTTCCCCCGCCAGAGGAAAGACGGTAAAAAAAATATATAAAAGGCTGACTAATATTCTAAAAAAATATATATTATTCATTATATGAGCATATATGTACCGGGCATAATCGATCAAGGGATACGATTCCGTCCCCCCTGGGGTGCAAATCTTGGATCCGGTGAGACCGGCCTGGGGAAAAGGGCCTTCCAAACCATTTTTCCCCCTGAATCCAAGCGAATTTCCCCGCAATTCAGTTTTTGGAACGTTTCCGTGGCGGCTGTTTCAAAATCCGCCATTTTGAAACCGGGTCTGCTTTTTTTTATCCTTCTATCCCTTATTGTCCTTGATTCCTGCAACCGCGGCTCCGGAGATGCCGCGCTTATTCCCCCCCCGACCCCCCCCCTATCCCGGGATGTTCTGGGTTACGGGGTGGTAAACGTTTCCTATATTCAGGTAGTAAAGGAGCCGGTTCCGGGCTCGGAATCCTTAGGATACCTGAGAAGAAGTTCCCTGGTGCGGGTTCTGGAACGGAAGACGGTAGATTACCGGGGGGACTTTGAATCCTGGGTCCTGGTGGAGGGGAATTATCGGGGATGGTTACGGGAAGCTATGATTCGGATTTATGATAACGAGGCCCAGGCAAAAACCGCCGCGGAGTCTATGCCTCTATGAAGCCCCTCTTGGGATGGCTGCTCCCCCCGCTGGTGGGCGCCTTAATAGGGTATATCACCAATGCGGTGGCAATCAAAATGCTTTTTCGTCCCCTCCGGGGGATTATCTTTTGGGGGATCCGTCTGCCCTTTACCCCGGGGATACTGCCCAGGCAGCGGTATAAACTCGCGGACAGCATCGGGACCATGGTTGAGCGGGAACTCTTTACGGCGGAGATCATAAAGGCCCGGCTCCATCACCCCGATGTTCAGGAGTATATCCGGGAATCCTTGGCCCATTATACGGAACAGATTCTTACCACGCCCCTGGAACAAATTTCCCCGGTCCCGGCGGCCATGACCGATAAAAGCCCTGTATCTCCGGATGAGGATATTCGGGAGCTCCTCACCAGGCTTGCCCGGGGATTTATTACTTCCCCGGCCTTTAACTCGGTCATGGACCAACTCTTTTCCACCCTGGCGGATACCTATGGGAACCGTACCATCCGGGATATTTTGGGTAATTCCGGGGAACTGGAAGATGCGGTGGAAAGAATAGTCCGGGAAGGCATCAATTCTTCAATGCCGGCCCTTGAATACGCCATTACCCGGGTGGTAGAGCAGGCCGGTCCGGTGTTGACCGGTTCTTTTATACAATTTTTAAAAAAAGAAGATATCCACCGGGCGCTGGAAACCCACGGCCGTATCTTTCTCAATAAAACTATCCTTAAATTAAACGTCTTTCAGCGCCTTTTTATTTCCGCCGGTCAATACGACCGGACCCTCCACGAACGGATGCCCGAAATAATTGACGATCTTATCCTGGAATTGGAACATCTGATGGATGATGAGCATATGAACCGGCGGATTAGCGCCTTTCTCCAGGAAAAGGCGCGGCTTTTTGTTTCAGGCCAGGAATTTTCCGGAGATTTTACCCGGATACTTACCGAACTCATCCTGGCCTATCTGAATCGTCCCCTGGAAGTACTGATCCGTCAGTGGACCGCTTCCGAATTTTCCGGGCTGGGGCAAAAAATTCTTTCCCTGATAAACGGGAAAGAAGGGATGGATATTAAAATACGGTTTGCCCTGGACCATTTTTTTGAAAATCACCGGGAGATCAGCCTTGGGGTGCTTTTCGCGGTGGAAGAAAGAACTAAGGCAAGAATCGATACCCTATTATGTCACAAACTTCTTTTGATGATGGATGAACAAACCGAAGCCTTCCTTAACTCCATCAAGGTAAAGGTCCTGGTTTCCGACCGGATAAATTCCCTGGATATGATCCGGGTTGAGCGGATAGTCCTGGATGTGATGGCCGACCAGCTCAAGTGGATAAATTTTTTCGGCGCGATCTTAGGTGCCCTTATCGGGCTGTTCCAGTCGTTTTTTTCCTGGTTCATTAAATAGGGTTCAACCTTCCGTTATGAGGGAAGCACAAAACGGATAAGCCCCTGGGCCAGCCGCCATTCCATGGGGCTGTTTTTTGGGGGAAGCTCCATCCTGATGCCTCCGGGGGCCCGAAACAAGGCCCCCCCAGGGGCCTCTGCCTCCAGGATCATCCGTTCCCCCTCAAAAAAACCTTGTTTAAACCGGGCGGTAAACCGGACCGGATTGTCCCCTCTTCCCGCGGCGGGGTCTGGGGGATGCCCTTTCCCGGCAGGGGAGAGGGCATCCTGGGGGATAAAGACCAGGGGCTTTTGGGAATCATATCCTGATCCCCGGGGGACCAGGAGCTTGCCCAGGGGGGACGTGATCTTCCACCCTTCCGGGGTTTCCCCGGTGACGGTGCAGGGGAAAACCGAGCCGGCCCCGAAAAACCGGGCGCCGAATTCGGTTTTGGGGGCAAGGAAAAGCCCCCGGGCGGAACCGGTCTCCAGGATCCGGCCCCCGGACATGAGGGCGATCCGGTCCCCCAACACCGCCGCCTCTTCCCGGTCATGGGTCACAAAAATTCGGGGGATTGGGCTTTTGGTACCGATATCCCGAAATTCCTTTCGTAATTCCCGCCGCAGGGGGGCGTCCAGGCTGGAAAAGGGCTCGTCCAGGAGCAGGGCCCTGGGTTCCGTGGCCAGGGCCCGGGCTATGGCCACCCGCTGCCGTTCTCCCCCGGAAAGGGTATGGATCCGCCGTTTTACATACCCCGAAAGCCGGACGATCTTGAGGGTCTCCTCAACGATAGTTCGCCGCTCCCTGCGGGATATCCCCCGAATAAAGGGACCGTATCCGATATTATTTCCTACATTTAGGTGGGGAAAAAGGGCTAAATCCTGAAAAACCACTGAAACGTATCTTTCCCACGGGGGGAGATGATTGACCGGCTTCCCGTCGATGAGGATAATTCCCGTATCTTCCTTGACAAACCCGGCGATAAGGTTGAGGACCGTAGTTTTACCGCACCCCGAAGGACCGGCCAGGACCAGGGTTTCCCCATTGGCCACCGTAAAATCAATATCCACCAGAAAATTATCGTAGTGTTTTCGCAGTCCCCGTACTTCAAGCGCCATGGCCGTTCCTTCCGGAACCTGCTTCTGATAGAAGTAAGGCTCCGGCACAACATAAAATCAAAAGGGCCCCCCCGGCGCAGGCCGTACCATACCGGTAGGCTCCGGCAGCCCGGTAAATGAGGAGGGGCAGGGTTTCCCATTCCTCCATCCCCAGCATGAGAACCGCGTTGAGTTCCCCCAAACTTAAAACCGCGGAAAACGCCCAGGCGGATCGGATCCGCCGGAAAAAGAGGGGGAGGGCTACGGTGAGGATCCGTTTCACCGGTCCCCCGCCGAATACCGAAGCGGCATGCAGCAGATTTTCCGGCAGGCCGTTAAAGCCCTGGCTGAGGGAATTAAAGGCAAAAGGAAGGGCGATAACCCCGTGGATCAAAACCACCGCCCAGAGGGATCGGGCATGATCCCTGCCATAGAGCATAAGCCAGCCCAGGCTTAACACGATTCCCGAAGAACTTAGGGGGGCGGTAACGCCTATTCTGACGAGGGTTCCCAGGAAACCGCTTCTTTCCGGAAGCGGTTTTTCGGCGGTTTTGACCGCCGCGGCGGCCAAAACCGCTAAAAGGCTCGCCAGGGTAGCGGACAGAACCGCCAGGATCAGGGATCGGCCCAGGGCGGGGAACACGGTTCCGGCGGTTTCCAGGGATCGCCACCAGTGGAGAGAAAATCCCCGGGGAGCGGCCCGGGAGGGCTTATACAAAAAGGACTCTACCGGAACCGATATCAGGGGCCCCAGGACAAAAAAGGCCGTCACCAGGCCGTAGAGGGTTATGCCCAAGCGGGCCGGAAGGGACCGGTTTTGCTTTTCCATAACCCGGTACCGCAGTTCTGTCCCCGCCGTCAGCGCCCGTCCCCGGCGTTCAAAAAAAAGAAACGCTAAAAAAGCACTTCCCGCGATAAGGGTTTCCACCAGGGCGAGGAGCCCCGCCCGGTGATAATCCAGGGATATTCGGGCATACCGGTATATCTCTACCGCCAGGGTGGTGGCCTTCGGGCCTCCCCCCAGGACCAAAACCACGGAAAAACTGGTGAAACTGTAAAGAAAGGTGAGGAGGGACGCCGCGGCGACAGCGGGGAGGCTCAAGGGCAGGAGGATCGTCAGGGCCGTCTTGAGTCCCGAAGCCCCCAGGGAAGCGGCCGCGGCTCCGTAGGTGTTTTTTGTCTGGCTTAAACCGTCTCCTACCAGGCGGATCACCAGGGGAAAGTTATAGAACCCATGTGCCAGGATGATAGCCGCCGGCCGGTAGAGGAGTCGCAAAGGACCTTCTTCCCTGCCGGTGGCGGCCATAAAAAAACGGTTTATCCAGCCGGAATTCCCGAAAAAAAGGACAAATCCCAGAACCACGAGGATCGGGGGCATGGCAAAGGGTATCCCCGTGAGGGCCCTGATAAGGGCGGCTCCCCGGAAACGGCCGGTTCCCAAGAGCCATGCCCCGGGAAGCCCCAGGGCCAGGGCGGTGAGGGTGCTGAGTCCCGCCTGCCGGACCGTAAAGGCCAAAACCGGCAGCAGGGTTTCCCCGGGCAGGGCCGCCCCCTCCCGTAGGATCCCCCCGGCCAGGGCCGAAGCATAGGGCAGGATAAAGGCCGCCCCCGCCGCTCCCAGGGGCAGCAGGGCGAAGGCCCAGGAAACCCTATTTTCGTACCGGTGATAGCCGCTTTTTCCCATGGGATCCGGATCAGCCGCCCAGGGAGGATGATAGGGCGGTCCACTCGTCCAATTCCCTATCGCTTATCGGCCGGGGCCGCAGGGGTTTATCACTCTTGGGGTTGATCCTAAAGGAGGTGGGCAGGGGAATATCTATCACCGGGTACATCCAGTTGGTCAAGGGGATCACCTCCTGAAAGACGGGGCTCAGCATAAAATCCAGAAATTGTTTGGCGTTTTCTTTGTTTTTTCCCGCCGCCAAAAGTCCCGCCAGTTCAATCTGGATAGGATGGCCATCGGTAAAAAGGGCGGCCCGGTATTGTTCGGTATCCTCATACTCCAGGTGATACCCCGGGCTGGTGGTATAGGACAAAACCAGGGGGGCCTCTCCGGCGGTAAAGAGACCGTATCCGGAACTCCACCCGTCGGCTATGGTCAGGATAGAGGGGCCGAGCCGCCGCCAATAATCTTTCCAGCCGTCGCCGTATACCTCCCGGGTCCAGGTTAAAAAACCCAGCCCCGGCGAGGAAGTCCGGGGATCCAGCAGGATCAGCTTTTTGGCGTAGATCCCCTGGGTTAAATCCTCCAGACTCCGGGGAGGATTGGGGATACGCTGCGAATCGTAGACAATGGCAAAATAACTGTAATCCCAGGGGATTAAACGGTAATTTTCGTCAATGATAAGCTCCGGTAACAGGGACTCTGCCCCTTGGGGCTTATAGGCTTCAAAAAGCCCCGAGGCCAGGGCCCGATCCGCCATGTTTTGGTCCAGTCCCAGGATAATATCCGCCCCGGCGTTTTTTCCTTCCAGAAGCAGCCGGGATAAAACCTCCCCGGCGTCCCCGTGAACCACCCACTTAATGGTGATCCCCGTTTCCGCTTCAAACCGTTTAGTAATTTCCGGACCAGGACCCCATTCGGAATCAAAGGAATCGTAGGTCCAGATAACAACTTCCCTGGCCGCGGCTTCCCCGGCGGGAGGCTTTTGTCGGTTTCCTCCCCCAAAAACAAGGGAGGAAAAAAGCAAAAAAAACATGAAACCTAAAACAAGGAAAGGGTCAATGGAAGCATGATTTTTTCCATTCATCTTGCTGCTCCTTACACTGACCGGAGGGAGGATGCGGGATCGTGCCGTTTAGCCGCGTTCCTGAAACGTAAAAGAACCCGTAGGTTCCTCTGTTCAGGCGGGCGTTTTCCCTTCGCCGGCATTATCCGGATCAGGTTCAGCGGGTGTGATCTCAGGCATCGCGTTTTACCGGAACAACGAACCCCTGCGGATACTGCCGGCCCCTGATAAAACGGTCAACCACCCCGAAATCGGTGTGCGATAAAATAAGTCCGATAAAAATCAAACCATCTTTACCCTAGCAGATCCGGACCGTCCCGTCAAGGTTCATTGACAACAAATCCCTGTTCCAGTATGTTTGTGGTAAGAGGAGGGTGTTATGTCCCGGCAAAATATCGGTGAATCAACAGGGCATCCGACCTTTGAGGATGTGTGGGTTATGTTCCAGGAAACCGATCGAAAGTTCCAAGAAACCGATCGGAAGTTCCAGGAAACCGATCGGAAGTTCCAGGAAACCGACCGGAAAATCAAGGAAGCCTCGCGGATCGTGGGTGATTTGGGAAATAAATTGGGGATCGTGGTTGAACATCTGGTATTAGCCAATATTAAAGAAAAATTTAACCGCCTGGGTTATGCCTTTACCAAAATGGGTCCCGGCGTATTAATTGAAGACCCGGATAAAAAGATCATTACGGAGATCGACGCGCTGCTGGAAAACGGGGAATATGTCCTGGCGATAGAAGTTAAAACCCAGCTGCGGATTGATCATGTGGATGAACATCTTGAAAGGATGGAGAAGCTCCGGTCCTATGCCGATGATCGCCGGGATAGCCGTAAATTTCTGGGCGCGGTAGCGGGAGCGGTGGTGGCGGAAAATGTAAAAAAATATGCCCAGAAAAAAGGTTTCTATGTGATACAGCAATCCGGCGATACGGTAATTATAGAAAATCCCCCGGACTTTAAACCCCGGGAGTGGTAGCCCGGATTTTTCCCTTTCCCCGGTACGTTAAACCATAATATCCGGTGTTTACCTGACTTGGCGGTAAATAGTTCCTCAGCGCTTCCCTAAAAGGGCTCCCCCAGTTGACCGCAGGCGCCGGAGACCCCCAGGCCTTTTCCCAGGCGCCGGGTTACCCCGATACCCCGCTTGGTCAGGGCTTCGGAAAATTCGGTAATTTCCCGGGGCGCGGGTTGTACCAGGGGACGGCCTTCAAATTCCATGCCCGCCACCGGGTTCCAGGGGATAAGGTTCACCACCACCTCAAGCCCCGCGGCAAAATCGGCCAGGGCCTCCAGGTCCCGGCGCCGGGTGTTGAGCCCTCCCAAAAGTACCACTTCCAGGGTAATCCGGCGCCGGGTTTTTCGCTGGTAGTAGGCGAGGGCTTCCTTTAAGCGGGGGAGGGGATTGGCCAGGGTTACCGGCATCAGCCGTTTCCGTAGCTCCCCGTCGGCGGTGGTCAGGGAGACCGCAAGCCGTACCTCCGGTCCCTGATCGGCCAAATCAAATATGCCGGGGATGATGCCACTGGTGGAGACCGTAATCCGCCGTTTGGAGATTCCCAAGCCCTGGGGATCGGTGAGGATCCCCAGGGCTCGGCGGAGTTCCCTAAGATTCAGCAGGGGTTCCCCCATCCCCATGATAACGATATTGGCAATTTCCGGGCCCTCGGCGGGGCTTTTATGCTCCCCGGCTGCCGCGGAACGGATATGGAGAAACTGTTCAACTATTTCCCCGCCGTCAAGGTTACGCCGGAACCCCAGGGCGCCGGTTTTACAGAAAACACAGGCCATGGGACACCCCGCTTGGGTAGAAAGACAGGCGGTATGCCGGCCCTCGCCGTCAACCAAAAGGACTCCCTCGATCTTCGCGCCATCCTCCAGGGTTATCCTGAGTTTAACGGTTCCGTCGGGATCCTCCAGCCGGGCAGAGACCATACTGGAATAAAGGGTAAACCGGGAATCCAACGCCTCCCGAAGTTCCCGGGAAAGATCCGTCATATCCTGAAAAGACCGGATTCCCCGGATTATCCACCGGTAAACCTGCTTGGCCCGGAAGGGCGGTAAGGGGGAAAACAGCGCCCTTAGTTCTTCCAGGGAGCGCCCTGACAATACGGACTTGGACGAACCCATCCGGGTATCTTCAGGATTTGTATTTTTCCAGAAGTTCGGTCACCGTGGGGTTACGGATCCCTAATTTTTGGAATTCCACCAGTACCTCCACCGCCTGGGCCTTGTCGTTCTTTTTTATCCAGCAATCGGCCAATTCCACATAAAGCCGGTAATTTTTGGGATCCTGCTGGATAAGACGGCGCAGGGATTCAATGGCCTCCTGGTATTTATGCTGGGTCTTGGCTATCACCGCCAGGCCCAGAACCGCATAGGTATCAAATTCAATATTCAGCGCCCGGCGATAATAATCTCCCGCCCGCTCAAAATCATTCAGGTTACGGTAGGCGTCCCCCGCCCGGGTCAGGATCACCTTGTTCCGGGGGTCCTGTTCCAGGATACGGTTCCAATACTCCAGGGAACGGTTCTGCTGGTTCATGCCCCGGTAACAGTCGGCCAGCCCAAAGAGGGCATAAAAATTGAAGGGCTCTTTTTCAAGGGCCTGTTGAAAATAGGGTATCCCCTTTTCAAAGGTTTTTAATTTACGGTGGCAATTTCCTATGGAGGTGAGTACCCGGATATCCACCGCTTCTTTATGGACTTCCAGCATCTTTTCCCAATAAAAAAGGGCGTCCCGGTATTCTTTAAAATCGTAATGCAGATGCCCTAAACCGATAATCGCATAGGGATTTTGCTCCTCCATTTCCAAAACCCGCAGATATACCGCCTTGGAATGTTTAAAATCCCGCACCTTTCGATAGGCATCGGCAACCCGGGTCAGCACGGTAATGTTTTTATCGTCATGGAGCAGGTATTGTTCCCATATTTCTATGGCTTTATGAAATTGGTTCAGGGCCTTGTAACAATCCGCCAAGCCAAACAGGGCGTAATTGTTTCCCGGGTGATGGGCCAAACAGTGCCGGTAATATTCTACTGCATCCCGGAAAGAACCCCGCTTCCGGGTGGCATCCCCCATACCTACCAGGGCATAATTGTTGTTTTCGTCCACCACCAGGATTTTGGTAAAACAATCCATGGCATCGGCGATTTTATTTTCTTTTAAAAGTTGATATCCTTTTTTTGATAATTCTGAAATTTCCGAGATCTCAGAAGCTTCCTTAATCTCTTCAGTTTGATTTTCCGGCCCATTTTCCTCAATATTTATGGAATTTTGACTGCCATAATCACTCATTGGGCTGATCCTCTTCTTCCCGTAATAAGGTTCCGATTATAACGGATAAACGCTCAATGATAGGTTCACATTTGGCATGATCCGGCGCTATCCAATACATACGGAGGGCATCTATATCCCTCCCTTTGGAAACATAATAGTCGCCAATCCTTACTAAGCCGTCGGAATATCCGGTTGTTAGAAAAATTCGCTTGGCCCCTTCTATATCCCCGGAGTTGTATAAAACATTACCCTTACGATTAAGAACCGCTTTTTGGGCTCCGTCAATGGTGGGTTTAGAAACGGTTTTTATGAACTCATTTTGAGTTTCAAATCGACCGAATACTTTTTTATAATCCATTTTGATCCTAACACTACCGTTATATTATAATATAACGTCATTTTTTCCAAATTTACAACTGAATTTTATTAAAATTCGGGGCTGTTTCCAAACCAACCGAATTTTGGAATGCCTGTTTAAGGAATATATTGTATTAGATATTACTAAATTATTCAAGTATTATACCTTTATAAAAAAGTCAACTACCGACCGGCCATAGGTCTTGGAATTTTCCAGCCGGAGCGGTTCCGGAATATCCCGCCACGATTCCTCCCGGGGCCGGTGTACGAGGAGCCGGGAACCTGCCGGGAGGAGGGGGGAATAGGTTATGGCCCGGAGGAGTTCCCCCTTATATTTATAGGGAAAGGGGGGATCGCAGAAGATGACGTCAAATTTTTCCTTGGCCCGTTTAACATAAAGTTCCACCGCTATAAAGCGGCACTTGATCCTGACCGGAGCGATGGAAATATTTTTTAAGAGAATTTTCCGTTTTAAGGGATCCATTTCCACCGCTTCAATCGGTTCCGCCCCCCGGGACGCCGCTTCCAGGGCGATAATACCGGAACCGGAAAACAAATCAAGAAAAGAAACCTTGGTTAAATCCCCCAGGCTGGCAAAAACCGATTCCCGCATCCGGTCCATGGCGGGCCGTATTATCCCTTCGGGAACTTCAATCCTCCGTCCCCGAAGGATTCCCCCGGAAATCCTCATGATCTATTAAAAATCTTTGAGGAGTTCGATCAACTCATCGGCGCTGACCACCAGGTTATCCGATTTTTTACCGGCTTCCACCTTGGATTCGGCAAGGGTTCTTTGTCTCATCAGGGCTTGTTGTTGAAAGATGCCTATTTTTTCACGGAGCGGCGGCGGTAAGGCTGCCCCGGAAATACTTCCCGAACCATTGGCCAGTTCCGATAGAACCTCCTCAAATTGATGTTCGGTTTTGGAGAGGTTATAAAACTGCTCCTCCCGTTCTATAAACCGTTTGTTTTCAATTAAATTATGCAAAAGAAAGGTCAGGGTACGATCGATAAAGTCAACGTCGGCCAAGGTTATTTCCAGAAAAAGCTCGGGATCCGCATCAAGGAGCAACGAATCCCGGATCATCCTGATCCGTATGGAAAGTAAAAAGATGTTATCCTCAAAATTGATATGTTTAATCATAACCACCTAGACCGCTTTCAAGAGCAGCTTACTTTTGAAGCTCCTATCTTATAAAATATCGGCTTTATAGGATGTTTGTATAGTTATTTCCAGCGAAAAAAACGGATAAAATAGCATATTGACAAAAAAAGTCAATTTTTATATTATAGAAAAAAGCGCTGAAAATCGTGCATATAAGGCTGAAAGACAGGTAAACCTTGTCTTTCAGAACACGATATTTTGAAACAGCCTTTTTATACCTCTTTGTCTGTGTAAGCAGACCATATTTTAGTCCGAAAGGAGGGCCCATGCGACCGTATGAGCTAACGGTTATTTTTCCCCTGGAAGAAGACCTGTACCAGGAAGGCCGGGAACATCTATTGACCGACTTAAAGGATCATGGGGCGGAGATCGAAAAAACCGATGAAATCGGGGATAGGGATCTTGCCTATGAAATCAAAAAAAGAAGACGGGGACGGTATGTGCTTTTTACCCTCAAACTGGATCCGGCAAAGCTGCAAACCCTGGACCGGGTTTTTAAGCTCAATACCAATCTTCTTAAATATCTTTTTGTAAGAATAGAGGAATAAGGAAAAGCCTATGGCCGATCTAAACCATGTAGTCCTCATTGGTAGATTAACCCGGGATGCGGAGCTTAAATATACTTCCGGCGGGCAGCCGGTTTGTAAATTTTCCCTAGCGGTTAACCGCCGAAAGAAGAACGGCGATCAATGGGTGGATGAGGTGAGTTATTTCGATATTGTCCTGTGGGGCAGACAGGGTGAATCTTTGAATCAGTACCTGGTTAAAGGAAAAATGGTGGGAATTGAGGGGGAACTTCGTCAGGATCGCTGGGAGCAGGACGGACAGAACCGTTCCAAGGTGGAAATTGTGGCAAACAACCTGCAGCTGCTCGGCGGTGCTCCCGGAGGAGGAAATTCCCCCTCCGGAACCGGTTCGGGCGCTTATCAGGAGCGCCGGCCGGAAAATTCCCCGGAACGAAGTCCCCGGGAAACCCCGGCAGGGGATGACGGTTTTACCGATGATATTCCTTTTTAACGCGGCTTTTTTGCCGTTTTTTCCAAAGCCTCAATTTTATGGAGTTTATTATGTCAGATGAAAAATATAGTGAAAACGAACGTCCGCCCCGGCAGGATAGGGGAATGGATGTTCAGATGGACGGCCGGGAAGGGGAAGATAGAACTGGCCGGGGCGGCGGCAAGGGAAAAATCTATTTTAAGAAAAAGGTCTGCAAATTTTGCACCCAAAAGTTGAAAATAGATTATAAGGATGCCGATGTGCTTCGCCGGTTTATCACCGAGCGGGGGAAAATATTGCCCCGGCGGATTACCGGAACTTGCGCAAAACACCAGCGGGCTTTGGCTTTGGCAATTAAACGGGCCAGGGTTATCGCCTTGCTTCCCTTTGTTGCCGAGTAAGCCGCGTCTCCCTTGTCTATGACCATCCGTCGCAGATCGGATCTTATGCCTATCCTCGTGAGTGCTCTGGTGAGTGTAGGGTGTATGTACAGTGGGTTCCTCAGTTTTTTTTCCCTGGTTCCCCTGGGGGTTGTGGCTTTTGGTTATGATTTGCGGACCGCGTGGTTGGCCGTTGTTTGTGCCGTTCTGGGGAACGGTATATTGTTTGGGGGAATTACCCTTTTTTTAGGGTATGATCCGGGGGAATGGGGGACGGATATTTTTTATTTTTCCGCCATGGCATTACTCTTTGGATGGATTACGGCGCCGCCTTCATCGGGACCCCGTTTTTTACGGATCCGGACCGTCTATCGTATGGTGGTGGGTTCCCTGGGGGGGGCCTTGGTCTTTTTGCCCCTTTTTATTGCCCTGCGGAATAACGCCGGATTTCACGCGTTTATTAAAGCCCAGTTGGAGTTGTTTAGTTCCCTATACGTCTCTTCCGGGGGGGCCGATGTGGTGCGCCGTTCCCTTTTGGAGCAGCTAACCCCGGATATCGTTTTGGAAGCCCTGGAATTTATTCTCATCCGGGGCGGCGGGGTAGCATCCTGTGTTTTGTTTTTTTTCATAAGCCGCCAGGGGGCGTTGATGTTGACCTGGATTATTCGGCGCCGGCGCGGGGGAGGAAATTTATCGGCCTTTCATGTGGCGCCGGGGATTATCTGGGTGCTTTCCGGCTCCCTTTTGTCGGTAGTGTTGGGAACCTGGATCAAGGCGGCTCCCCTGGAAATTATCGCGTGGAATACCCTGGTCCTGTGTGTTATACTGTATCTGGCCCAAGGTGGGGGGATTGTGTTGTTTTTTTTAAACCGTTTTGCCATTCCCCCTGCCCTGCGGGTTATATGCAATATTGTGTTTTTGTTTACCATAGTTAACCCCGGTGTGGGTCCGTTTATTCTTGGAATTTTAATTTTTTTGGGGATAGCGGAAAATTGGGCGCCCTTTCGGGTGCAAAAATCAAAGGGCCCATCCTCTACTCCGAGGGTGGGAAATTAAAAGAAGAAATAAAAGTTCGGCTTTTATTTCAAAGGAGCTTGTGTTATGAAAGTTATTCTCAATAAGGATCTGAGTCCCTTAGGCGAAGAAGGGGATGTACGGGATGTAGCTAAGGGTTATGCCAGAAACTATCTCTTTCCCCGGGGCATTGCCCTTCCCTATACGGAAAGTACGATCAAGTTATTTGAAGCCCGGCGGGAGGAGATTGACGCCCGTAAGGCGGATAAACGGAAGGATGCCCAGGGGCTTAAAGAAAAACTGGAGGGCCTGGACCTGCTTTTATCCATGCCCGCCGGGCCCAATGGAAAACTTTACGGCGCCGTTACCAGTCAGACCATCGCCGATGAACTTTTAAAACAGGGATTTCCGGTTGAGCGGAAACGGGTGGAGATTCCGGGAAATACCTTTAAGAGTGTCGGTAAATACAAGGTTATGGTTAAGCTCTACGAAAATACCTTTGCGGAAGTAACTATTACGGTCCAGGGCCAGGAGATCAAGGTGGAACCAAAAAGTCCGCCCCCCAACCGGCCCCGGAGGCGCCGGGATACTCCGGAGGGGAGGGATCAAACTGCCCCGGAGGCGGCGGCCGTGGAAGCCGTTTCCCCAATTCCGCCGGAAGATCCCGACAAAACCGCGGCGGAGCTTGTTCCGGAGGAGACAGCAGACACGGGCACGGCCGAGAGTTCCCCGGAGCCTTCCCCCGATGCCGGTACGGTCGAAGTATCCCAGGCATAAGCTTTAGGTCCCTATGGCAGCTGCGGTGCTTAAGGATAAAATTCCCCCCCATAATGAGGAAGCGGAGCAGGCGACTTTAGGCGCTTTACTTCTGGATGAGGATGCGATTACCGTCGCGATCCAGTACCTGCGGGGGAATGATTTTTATTCCAATGCCAATCGCCGGGTCTACGAGGCGGTTTTAAGCCTCTTCAATCAGGGGCGGAAGGCGGATATCATCACCGTTACCGCGGAACTCAGGCAGGCAGGGGAATTGGAGGCTTCCGGAGGGGCCGCTTATGTGGCGTCCCTGACCAATGTGGTGCCCTCCAGCGCCAATGTGGATTATTATGCCCGGATAGTAAAGGATTGTTCCGTCCGGAGGGTTCTTCTGCGAATATCCGCGGAGGTAAACACCAAATCCTTCGATGAATCCCAGGACTCCCGAATAATACTGGAAGAAACCCAACAGCGTTTATTTGATCTCGCCGATAACCGGCAGACCGCTACCTTTAAAAGCGCCAAGGAGATCATCCCCCAGGCGATAGATACCATACAAAACCTCTTCAATAGCAAAGACGCCTATACCGGGATTCCTGCGGGGCTGGAAAAATTAGACAATATGACCTCTGGTTTTCAAAATTCAGAGCTTATCATTATCGGCGCTCGACCTTCCATGGGAAAAACCGCCCTGGCCTTAACCATGGCCGCCAATATGTCCATCCATAACAAAAAACGGCCAATTCCGATTGCCTTTTTTACCCTGGAGATGTCTGATTTGGCCCTGGTACAGCGGCTTATTTCCAGCGAGGCCCGGATCGAATCCACTAAAATTCGGGCCGGCCTCTTAAAACCCTCTGATTTTGACCTTATTTATAAAGCGGCGGATCGTATTTATAACGCGCCCTTTTTTATTGTGGATATGCCCAATATGAAACTCCTGGATCTCCGGGCCCAGGCCCGGAGGCTCCGGGCCCAGCAAAAGGTGGAGATCATCTTTATCGATTATCTTACCCTGATAAGTTCGGACAACTATCAGCTTCCCCGGCATGAACAAATAGCGGAAATTTCCCGTTCCCTTAAAAGCCTCGCCCGGGAACTCAACATCCCCATCGTAGCCCTTTCCCAGGTCCGCCGGGATGCCGAGGGTAAACGGCCCAATCTTTCAGATATCCGTGAATCGGGTTCTATCGAACAGGATGCGGATCTGGTTATGTTTCTGAATACGGCGGAAGGAACGGAGAAAAAATCCATGGACGAGGTCCCCACCGACGGGATACTTATGGAATTAAATATAGCCAAACAGCGGAATGGACCAACCGGTCCGGTGAAGATTGTTTTTATAAAAAAATATACCAGATTTGAGCCCTGGGCAAGGGATACCTAATTTGAAGGGTCCTCTGCCCGGGAGCCTCCCGGGGGTAATGTCCGCGGCGGGGGGAGCCATTAAATTTTTGTGAGGAGGAGCTATGGGATTTATTGATAATTATAATTTCGAGCTGCTGGTGAACGAATCGGAAAAGGTGGTCCTGAAAGAATTGGAAAATCAGCTTGAAGCCTATGAGGGGGTAATTTGCCGCTGTAATGATTGTGTGGTCGATATGGCCGCCATGGCGCTGAATACGGTAAAACCCTTCTACCGGTTTTCTCTTTTGGGAACCCTCTATGCGGCCCAGGCAATGGAAGATAAGGTCTATGCCGATTCGGTAAAACAGGCGGTCGCCCAGGCCATAGAAAAGGTACATAAAAATCCATCCCACGATTAAGCAGGATAAAATTAACAAGCCGGGAGCCGCCGCGTTAGGATCCTTTTTTAATGGTTCCGCTCAAAACCGATCCGTCGGCTTTTTCCAAAAACCACTGGGTTTCATACATCCTCAGCAGGGCGCACCAGGATCCGTTTTCCGGATCATGCCAGGTAATGCTGCCGTCCCGGTCTATGGATAAGAAGTAGTTTATGCCGCCGATAAGTTTTATGGGCAGGCCGGAGGTCCGTTCAAAGGGAACCGTAGCGCCGGCCCGGTAGATAAGGGCCCCTTCCTCACCGAGGGTGCTTGCCAGGACGCCGTTACATTCGGCCATATCAAATCCGGTATCTTCCCCCGGATATTCCGTTAAAAGCATGGAACGATCCGGTCTCGTGACATCTAATTTGATAATGCCGTTTTTTACGGTACCTGAAGCCAGGGCCGCCACACCGCCGTATAGGGTCCCCGTCAACCCCCGGTATACCCGGACCCCGATATCAACAGGATATGACAGGGGTACGGTTTCACCGCTTAAGAGATTCACCTTGAGAAAGGGAGCCCCCCCCGAACCGGTACTGCGGCTAATGATAATATTTTCCGGGTCAAGAAAAGCCGCATCCAGGGCGCCCTGGGAGGAAAAGGAAAAGATGCTGTCTCCCGTGTTGAGGGAAGTGACGGTGATAGTTCCGCCGGTACCCAGGGACAATACCTGGTCCGTCAGCATGGAGACGGAAAGCAGGGGCTCCCTGGGGGTAAAGGAAACCGACGGAGCCGCCGCTCCGTAAGTCCCCGGGGAAACGCCCCGGGCCGGGGTATCCATGGCGGGGACCAGGACATTTTTTATCATGGGGGCACCAAAGTCTCCGTCGGAGCGCCAGAATATGAATTTTCCCGGCTTACCGGGATGTATTTCCGGTTCCGGGGTGATGTCGGTATAGTTTTGGGCGGTCTCAAGCTGAATGACCCCCTGGTCTTTTATGAGCCCATAGTCCAGGGGAAGAAACCCCAGATCGTTGGCTTCCCCGATAAAAGCCAGGACCCCCCCGGAAGCGGCAACATCCCGGAGGGGCCGTTGATCCCCGGCGGTCATAACCGTACTATTTTGCCGGCGATCAAAGCCCCAGACCTTACCGTCGGCGCTTCCCAGCACCGGTATTTTTCCGGCACTGAGGACGCTGGTTACCTTTTCGGGTATGGATACGGTTAAGGGTCTTGTCCGTTCCAGCCTTCCCCTGGGAGTAAGGGAAAAATATGCTGTCCGGCCCCCAGAAAAACACAGTAATTGCAAAGTTTCGGAAGCCTCGGGAACCAGGAAAGCCGGAAGCGGGGAAGGCTCCCGGGCAATGATATCCCCGGAAAGGGCATTCACTATCACCAGGCCGCCGGAATCAAAGCCGGCAAAAAAATTATTGTTCCCCATAAGGACCGGAGAGAGGATATCGGAAGGAACCGATACACGTCTGATTTCGTTCCCCGATCCCAATTCCCAATAGGAAAGGCTTCCGGAGGG
The DNA here is from genome assembly GCF_046533115.1 of Treponema sp. TIM-1. Taxonomy (NCBI): domain Bacteria; kingdom Pseudomonadati; phylum Spirochaetota; class Spirochaetia; order Treponematales; family Treponemataceae; genus Treponema; species Treponema sp. TIM-1. The sequence continues at coordinate 1,419 of NZ_JAJQRC010000009.1, read as the reverse complement.
TAAATAGGTGATCATCGTCCGTTCGGATCTGCCGGTGGCGGCGAAGGTAACGGTTCCCCGGATATTTAAAGAAAAGGGCATATCCTCCCCGGTTTCCGCATTGATAAAAAAAACGCCGGTTCCGATCTTCTCTGCCACGATAAGGAACGTGCCTCCCCCGGAATAATTAAGATAGGACAGGGGTTCGCTAAAGGAACGGATGAAAAGTTTCTTTTTGGTTTCATAATTCCAGACGGAAATACGATAAAGCCCGGATTCGCCCCCTTCAATCAGGGCGATTTCCGGTTTGTTGGGCCGTAAAACCATGGAACTGATGGAAAAAGGGGATAACTGAAAACGTTCAACCGCGGCGTTAGCGGAGATATCCCAAACCCCCAGAAAGCCGTCTTCCCCACCGCTTAAAACCCGTCCCTGGTGGTCGTAAAGGAGGACATTAACCGGACCTTTATGCCCGTTTACGGGTAAAACCGTTTTTTTTCCGGAAATTCCCAGGGATTCGGCCAGGACCGGGAGCGTTACGAAAAAAGCTAAAACTATCCAGACACACCGCAGGGGTACTACGATTTTCCCCGATACGGGCCGGACCGGGGAAATCATTTTAATTCCTCAGGACGCATCATATTCTGTACCGAAAGATATGAACGCCAGCGAAGGGACGAGAAAAGTTCTCCCCGGGGGTTGGCTTTGTAGTCCCGGTTTGTTTTTTCGTAGAGTTCCAGGGGAAGATGGGTAACCGCGATTTCATCGGTCTTTAATCCGTGGATGTGAAATTCAAGGGACTCCGGTCCTTTATCCTGGTACCATATACTGATCTCCCCATCAGGATTGGTTTCTTCGGCTTTAAGGAGGAGGTAATATTTTAACGCTTCGATAGCCGCCGGTTCCAGCCGGTCCCGGTAAACCGCGATCCGATCCGAAAGTTCCGGATAGCCGATAACGGTTTCTTTTTGTTCCTGGTCCTTTTTCCTGCGATAAAATTCCCCCCGCTCCAATTCGGGGATTACCTCCAGCCGTAAGTTTCTACTGGGCCAGAGGATGGTTATGGGGAATTCGGGTTTATGCTTTTTTCCGCAATTGGTACAGAAAAAATTCATAAAAGAACCGTCCATGATCTTCTCGATATATTCATCCTGGGCATCCAGATCAATTTCCCCGGGAACTTCAACGGAAAAAATATTATCACAAAAACAAGGAATTTTATGTTTCATCCAAGACTCCCTATAAAAACTGTTTTAACGTGAGGCTGTTTCAAAATCTTATGGTCCTGATGTCCCATGATTTTAAAAGACCAGCTTTACTTGTCAAGCAACCCGGCGGGGCAAACCCTAAGGACCCGCGCAAGAATAAAATGCAGAGCATTTTATTCTAATTGCTTACGCAATAAAGAAACAATATGACCATTCGGTCATGTTGTTTCTG